>NZ_NDYP01000001.1 GCF_002165775.1 Campylobacter concisus
GGAGGCCACATTAGTAACATCAACGCTAATGTAGGAAGCATAGATGCTTTATCTCTAGCAGCAGGTGGAGATAATAACTTTGGTGTAAGTGGAGGAAGTGCTGTTGGGGCTGGAATTGAAGCAACAGGACCTGCTTTACCAGCAGGAAGTATAAAAATTCCATTGTCGGCGTATCTAAACGAAAATATAAACGACGGATTCGTTTTTCATATGCGAAGTCTAGTACATGATATGCCTTATGCCGGATCTACTTTGAATGGATATAGTATAGTTAGATGGATAGACGGTAGGGATTATCTAGTTCCTAACGCTGGAGTAAATACATTTACCCTTCAAGATGGCTGGTTTAAAAGTAATGATGGCAAGTTAGCTATTGGTCAAGATGATGCTAAAGACTTGGTGCTAACAAGTAGTGCTAATTCGGCAAATCATACTGGAGATGTGGCCAAAATAGTAAATCCTTCAAGTGATCTTAGCGTATTTGGCGGAGATAATGGAAGTAAGATTACTTCAGACGGTACTAATATAGATACTAAAATTTATAGCAGCGTAAAGGGTGACGAGATCAATATAACTTCTGACGTAACAGGTACCGGTACTTATGAAATAGATCCGTTTACTCATGAATACATAGGCGGTCAATCTTATATAAGCACCGGTTCAAGTTCGGACAACTTAAATATAGCTCCTGGCGTCACTTTAACTAATACTATAATAAATATGGGTGCTGGAAGCGAAACCGTAAATTTAAAAGGAACCGCTACGGATAAGATTAATTTTAAAGGATCTATCTTGATGACCGGTGCCGATAACGATGTAATAAATATCGAAAACGCTTCGTTTGACGTAACCGATGAGAGAGTTAGTGTGATAGACGGCGGAAGCGGTAATGACATTATAAACGTAAATTCCGGAGCCGAGCTAAAAAAAGGTACCATGATCAAAAGCGGAAGCGGCAATGACACTATAAACGTAAATTCTGGAGCTAATATTCACGGTACCCGACATGAAGGGGCTCTTATACATATGGGTAAGTCTGCTAGTCCTTTAGATAAAGGAGAACAAGGTAATACTTCTGAGCTAAACGTGAAAAACGGAGCATTTATGTCTAATGCTAAAATAGAAGTGGTAGCCAAAGAAAATACGATAAATTTTGAAAAAGGAGCTACTACTACTGGTGTTAACATCATAGCGGAAGATGTTGGTACAAAAAGTACGATCAATATTAAGACCGATCTAAAAAAATCGGTGGAAGGTAGGAGATCTAGTATTAGCACCGGAGCCGGAGACGACATCGTAAATGTGAGTGATAAAGCTGAGCTAACCAGAGTCGAAATGAAATTAGGAGAAGGCCTAAATAAAGTAACTATAAACGATGCTACTATGAAAGGTGGTAGTATAGAAAACGGTAATGGCGGTAACGAAATAACATTAACCAATAATGCGGTATTTAGTGAAGCTTATATAAGCACTGGAGATGGTAAAGATATCATAAATATAAACAACGGTTCAAAATTCGGAGGACTAGGTTCTGGTATAAGTACTAATGCTGGTAAAGACGAGATAAATATAAATAACTCTACAGTAGAAGGCGTAGATGAATACGATACCGTAGAAGTAAATACTGGTGATGATGTCGATATGATAACTATCAAAGACTCTAATATAAAATATACCGATATTAATACCGGAAACGGTGATGATGTCATTCAAGTATTTGATGGATCATCTTTAAATTCTACAAAAATAGAAACCGGAGAAGGCAATGATATAGTTACGTTTGAGCATCATAGTGAGAATTATGATTCAGATCCGACTCAGCCTTATTCAAAGCCTATAGCTACTAAAACCGAGATAAATACGGGCAACGGCCGAGATACTGTACTACTAAGCGGTCTAGGCAATAGCGGTAACTATGCAAATAGAGTAGTATCAGATTTTGACGATGTAAAGATAAATATGGGTGACGGCGATCATAAGCACGTACAGATACACAAAGCTAAAGTCGAAAAGACTACGATAACTACCGGTAGCAAAGACGATTTGGTGCAAATACAAAGTGACTCTTTAATGGAAGGCGAAAATAGCATAAATACCGGTGCAGGAGAAGACGACCTAGAAATTAGGGATTCTAAACTTAATGGTACCGCTACCGCAAAAACAGTTATAAATACCGGTGCCGACAAAGATCACGTGGTGATTAACAATTCTACTTTAACGCATGCGGTAGTTGATGCGGATAAAGGCGACGATGACGTCGATATCGAAGAAGGAACAATATTTAACTATAGTACTATAAATACTTCAGAAGGTAAGGATACTATAACTATTAATCGCGACCCTAGCGATGCTCGCATAACCTTTCAGAGCTCTGCTTTAAATACTGGCGATGGTAACGATACGGTAGAAGTTACAAATACTACGTTCTTAAAACTTGCCGATGGTAACCTATCTGCTATAGATACTGGCAATGGCGACGACACAATCACTATAAAAGACGGCACTATATTCCAAGACTTCTCTTATATAGCTGCTGGAAATGGTGTAGATACTATAAATCTAGAAAGTGGAGCTAAATTTAATCAAGCTAATGTATATGCAGATGCCGGCGACGATATAATAAATGTTAACGGAGCAGAATTTAAAGGCGAAAATGCAGGCAATCATAATGCCGGCGTACACGGCGGAGCAGGAGACGATAGAATTTTCGTTAACTCTGGAAAATTTGATAATGCTAAAGTAGAGGGTGATGCTGGTAATGACACAATCCATATCAAATCTGGAGCTAGATTTGAAAATGCTTCTATATATGGTGATAGCATAGATGGTCTAACGACCGGTAACGATACTATCATAGTTGAAAAAGGCGCAACGCTAATTAATACGACTATCGACGGCGGAGCTGGCTTTGATACATTAAAAGTAGCTGATAATAGCATAGACTTTAGCCATGTTAAAAATATCGAAAAACTAGATATGACTAATGGAGAAAAGACAACCTTATCTCTTACAGCTAGCAATGTTCAAGATATATTACGTGATAGTAACGAGAATAAGCTAAAAATAGATGGTGATAGTAATGATGAGCTTACTCTTGGAAGTAGCTGGACTAAAGGTGCTAGTTCTGGTGGTTATACTACTTATACTAGTGGTACAACTACAATCGAAGTTCAAGATCAAATACACGTACTTTAATATCTATACTTTTAATCCCAAAGGAAATTCCTTTGGGATATTCTTTTATCTCACTAAAATTTATAATTGTTCTAGACTTAAAACCAAAATAAGATCAAGAAATAAATCTATCAAGCCAAAAGAGTTGCTAAGATAGTGCTGTTAGAGACAAGTTTTATAAAAATTCGGAGATAAATAAAAGCCAAGTGATTTAAAATTTAGCGAGCAAGAGCTTTTTAAAACCCACACTCGCTATAAAATTTTTATTTTCCCTCTGGGTCTAGACCATTTAGGATATAGTTAACTTCATCATCGCTTAGCTCGTAGTGTAAAAATTCTTATAAAATTTCTTCGTTTCGGCTGCTATATCTATATCTTTAAAAATTTCAGGATGTAATATCTTAGCTGCCCATAAAATTTGCAATGCCCCCTCGGCGCCGTATCTATCCCAGCTAAAAACGCCGGTAGGATTTACGTAAACTCTTTTATTTTTTTACAGCGTTAGTGTCTGCGTAGATAGGGTTTTCATATATTTTTTTCAAAATTTCTGGAGCTTTAGCTCTGCCTATGATGATCACATCAGGGTTCATATTTGGTATCTCTTCAGCATTGATTTCAAGCATATTTCCAGCTTTTTGAACCGCGTTTTGGCCGCCTGCGACACTTATCCACTCGTCTATGATCGTATTTGCGCCGTCAACCTTAAATAAATTCTTGCCATCTGCTATGTGAAGCACTTTTGGTCTATCTGACGCAGTGATCTTATCCGTTTTACTTAGCACTTTTTTAGGTTGCCGTCAAAATACTTATTAAATTTCTCCGCGATCTTCGGCGCGTCGCCTCCTATGGCTTCTGCCATTATAGATACGCTTCTTTTCATATCCGCATGATTCGTAAATGACGGATAAAGGACGTTAAAGCCATTTTTTGTTAGTTCCTCTTTGTTCTTTTTGTCTGCGGCTATGACTATATCAGGGCTTAGTTTGACCAGCTCTTCTACTTGCAGGCTCTTGCCGTTTACGCCATTTGGAATGCTTGAAATTCTAGGGTATATATGTGCGAACCATTTGTTGTTTTTTATGAGATCGGTTGTTGCGACTATTTTGTCAGCACCACCTAGCATCAAGACGATTTGGTTATTTGCATACCAAAGCGTAGCGATCTTTTCTACATTTACAGGGACTTTGACGATGTCGCCAGATATGTCTTTAATCTCTCTAAACTAAGCCGCATTAAGCAAAAGGCCTGTAAACAGCACCATTAAAGCCATGAAAATTTTTTCATTTTTTCTCCTTATGTTAAATATATATTTTTATATATAAGTGCTAATCCTATACGTTATCGCCTTAATAAACAATATCCTTACAATATAGATTTCTAATTTAGAGCTTTAAAATTTATGAGTGAATGTGAATTTGTATCTATTATTGATAGATTAAATTTATAGCAAAGACTCCCCTTCTTGCACTTGGCAAAAAGGGAAGAAAAGAGAGATTATTTCTCAAAAGCTTTTTGCAAGCTAAATGGAAACGCCTGATAGCCCATAGCATTTGTCATCTTTATCTCGATGCTAGGCTCTTTTGCGCCCCACTCAAACTCATCGATGTGTGGGCTAGGAAGTCCTACTGGGCGACCTTTTGCGATGTCAAACTGCATGCCAGCAACGGCTGAATAGACCATCACGCTATCAAGGTCATCTTGATACTGCGTAAGGCTAGTAACCGAGCTATACCACTCTTTGCCACGCTCTTTGCCGTACTCCCAAATTTGCTCAACAGTCTTTTTCTTTTCATCTATTTTATAAACGACCGCGCGAGAGTACTTCATGCCAGCGATGGCTGGTTGCTCCATGCCCCTTGTGTCGCCGTTGTCAAAGACACTTAGGTAAATTTCGCCTTTTTTAGACTTGCTATCTATCCTAAATGCTGTGTGTTGCGTCCATTGCCAGTCAAAGCCACCTTTGTCGCTCTCGTATCCTGGGCATTTTGAGTATTCATCTTCGCAGACTATTTTGTTGCCTTTGCTATCAACTGGCTGGAGGAGTTTATCTTTAAATTTATCGCTCCAACCCTTGTGAGCACCCATGATCCATTTTACTTGTTTATCGCGGCCGATCTTGATGACTGCGTCTTGGTGGCGGCTTGAGATGATGATGCTATCGTCACTTGGGTCATAATCCACGCTATTTACGTGAGCCCAGTTACGTCCAGGACCTGCTCCAACTATATCGCCCCATTTATCGTGTGTATCCATAGACTGAAGCTCATCAGAGCTTGCTGTGTGGCCTGCTTTTTTAGCATCTATGTTTAAGCAAACTGCGCCTTGATCAAGCGTTTTTAGCACGATATCGCGGTAAGGATCAAGAATTTCATAAAGCCTAAAGTCATCAACTACGTTGCCATCTCTGTCAAGCTCAACGATCACGTCGCGCACTGTTCTTACGTTTTTGCCATCAGCCCTTTTGTAGTCGGCATTTGCCACTCGCAAGAAGTAGTGTCCGTTTTGTGCTACGTCCATTGAGTGAGAGAAGTCGTTGTAGCTAGCTGGTAGCTCGCGGTTAAAAATTTCTCTACCCATGATGTCGTATTTTGCGTATCTTTGGCCATATCCCCAAGTCATCGCACCATCGTCATTTTGCTTAAAGCCCATCATAACGCCAGCGTGAAATGGCTGTTTTAGGTCGTAAATTTTGCTTGGTTCAAGATACCATCTTACCTCGCCTTTTGTATCAAGGATGAAGTTATTTGGGCTATAGTTCCACTCGATCGCACCGCCAGCTGGGTTGTTCCAAACGACTTTTGTACCCTTGCCGGTTTTATTTACAAAGTTATTTACATAATAAAGCCTGTTTGCAAATTTAGCAGTCGCAGGCTTGGTAACCTCGATCTTGTCAAATAGCGCACCCTTTTGATTTGGCGTGCCAGCACTTTCTAGGTAGATGGCTGGAGCGTAAATTTTATAGCTCTCTTTTATATGCTCAGTCTTGCCCTTGTAGCTCTTGTCGTATTCGACCTCAACGGTGTTTTGATAGTCAGGATACATACCAAAAACTGGGATGCCACCATGTGTGCGAAGATGTTTGTCGGCCACTTTATAGCTTATTACTTGACCGCCTTGTTTTGGCACGATGGTTACTTTGGCGTTGCTTAGTGTGTAGCCACCATTTTTGATAACTGCGGTAAGTGGGGCAGTGTCGTAAGGATTTACTACTACTTCGCCGATTTGCCCAGTTATAGCGTAGTCTAGTTTAGCCCCGCTTGGGCCGCCTATTGCAAAAGCGCTTGAGCAAAGCACAGAAGCTAGCGCAACACAACTCAAAGTCTTTTTCATAACATCTCCTTTGGATAAATTTTATAAACTCTACTCATAAAGCTTATAAAATTTAGAAAAAGCCTTGGAACGCCCAAGGCTTAAAATAGGTAAAAGGAGTAATAAAAAATATTGCGTCTTTCGTAATTATAATAAAACCTTATAACATAAAAATCACGATAAACTTTATAATGGCTTAAAATCTAAATTTATATTAAAAATTTTTGTCTTTTTGGATCTTAAGCTAGCATTTACGCTTTAGCACTTATAATCAGCCCCAAAACAATGGAGCAAAACTTATGACACTAACTTACAATGCAAAGAAAATTTATGAAATTTGGTTTGAATCAAAAAGTGAGCTTGAAGAGAGCAATGCTAGCTTTTTAGAGGATTATTTAAATTTTTTAGGCGATATTAGTGAAGTGATAAATATTGATGAAAAAACAAGACTTTCGGTTATCATCGCCTCTCTTTGCGTGAGTAAAGGCGCAAAAAGCTCATTTAAAAGCTTCGTTAGGGCTGCTTTAAATGTAGGCATATCAGCAAAAGAGATAAGAGAAATTTTATATCAAGCAGTGCCTTATGCTGGGCTTGGCAAGGTAGAAGATTGTATATTTTTAGCTGATGAAATTTTTAATGAGCGCTATATAGAGCTCGAAAATATGCCTAAAAAATCAAGAGAGGGCAGAGGTGAGCGAGGCCTTGAGATACAAAGAAAACTTTTCCCAGCGGTTGATAAATTTATCGCATCAATGCCAAATGATCAAAAACATATAATGGAGTTTTTATCGCAAAACTGCTTTGGCGATTTTTATGCAAGAGATGGGCTTAGTTTAGAGCTTAGGGAGCTTTTGACATTTGTCTATATCACGACTCTTGGCTTTGCAAAGCCACAGCTTTTAGGACACATTGCCGCAAATTTTGGTATCGGTAACGATAGAGCTAAGCTAATAAGCGTTGTTACAACTCTTATACCATTTATAGGCTATCCAAGTGCTTTAAACGCATTATCAGCAATAAATGAGATAAGTTCTAGTAAAAATTAAATTTTTAATCAATGCGATATCTTGAAAATTTCAGCCAAAATTTATTCTAGCGTTAAATTTGCGGTTGAGCTTGGTTGTAGAATAACTCAAAATAAATCATCTAAAGGAGATTATCATGAGTTTTCTATCTAAATTTAGTAAGGCTATCTTTGCCGTTGCAGTTGCTGGAGCGATCAGTGCTAGTGCATTTAGCGAGGGTGAGGACTATGTCAAGCTTGAAAAGCCACTAAGCGCGGGACAAAATACGCTAGTTAAAATTTTTAGCTACGCTTGCCCATTTTGCTACAAGTACGACAAGAGCGTCACTCCAAAGGTAGTTGAGAAAATTCCTGGACTAAAATACGAACCATTTCACCTAAAGACAAAGGGCGATTATGGCGAGGTTGCGAGCAAGGTTTTTGCCGTGCTTATCGTTATGGACGAGGCAAAGGGAGTGAGCTTGTTTGATGAAAATTCGCTATTTAAAAAGGCTAAATTTGCCTACTATAAGGCTTATCACGACAAAAAAGAGCGCTGGAGCGATGGCAAAGACGCTGAGGGTTTTTTAAAGACTGGACTTGAGGCTGCTGGCGTTAGTAAGGCTGATTATGAAAAAGAGCTAGCTAATCCAAAAGTGACTGAGCTACTTAAAAAGTGGGATGAGAGCTATGACGTGGCTAAAATTCAAGGCGTGCCAGCATTTGTCGTAAATGGCAAATATCTCATCATGACAAAATCAATTAGCTCGCTTGACGGCATGGCAGCACTCATCGAAGAGCTTCTTAAAAAATAAGGCGTCACATGAGCTTTTTTAAAAAAATGGCTAAATTTCAAGACTCACGCATCTCTTGGGCGATCTTAGTCTTTGTAAGCGTTGCACTTGTCGTTATTGCGCACTCGCTCTTTCAAAACTACGCTTATATGCCTCCTTGCGAGCAGTGCGTCTATATACGTTTTGCATTTTTATGTATGGCGCTTGGCGGCGTGATCGCTATGATAAATCCTAAAAATTTACTATTTGCTCTAATTGGCTATGTCTTCGCCTTTTGGGGAGCGGTACAGGGCATAATGTATAGCGTAAAGCTAGCTAAAATCCACGATGCGGTGCATGGTGATGATCCTTTTGGCGTGCAGGGCTGCTCTACTGAGCCACACTATCCATTTGGTTTGCCGCTTGAAAAGTGGGCTCCTGACTGGTTTATGCCAACGGGAGACTGCGGATATGACAGCCCTATGGTGCCTGATGGCGTGGTGCTAAGTGATTTGCAAAAGAGCATAGTTGATCTTTATGCGGACGGCTGGTATCTTGTGCCTTCATCTAAATTTATGTCGATGGCTGATTGCACGCTGCTTGGATTTGGCATTTGTTTTATAGTGCTTGCACTTATGCTTGTTTCAAAGCTTTTATCCTTTTTAAAATGAATTTAGTTAGCCCAAATTTGGGCTAACTTAGGATATACTGCACGCATGGGTATTAATTTAAAATCACAAAATATTAAAATCTACGCCATCATCTTGCTTGCTAGCCTTTTTGTGATATTTCTTGGGCTAAATATTTATAGCAATGCAAAAGAGAAAATCATAGAACTATCTGATAAAAATAACATAGCAGTTAGCAAAAATATCGTAAATAACTTTCAAATTTGGCTTGATGAACGTATAAATTCACTCATTCGTGCGTCAAAATTTATACAAAATGCAGACATTGTAGATGACGATGAAAAGACAGCTGGCTTTATAAAGCTCTTTAAGCAAAACGCAAAAGAATTTGATCTAATGCAGCTTTTAAGGGATGATGGAGAAATTTTTGTAGATGGAGAGAAAATTTTAGAAGAAGTTATGCCAAAGAGCGAAAGAGCAGGGCTTATCTGGTATGTCGAGACAAAAAATACAAATGCCCCAAGCGTAAATTTCATGCAAAAACATAAAATTTTAAAAGGCTCAACTCTAAATTTATGCGTTCCAGTCACAAAACAAGCGAAATTTAAAGCAGCGCTTTGTGGCGTCGTGCGTATAGAAAATATCTTTAACAGCATTAAAAATTTTAGCCTTGCGCCAAATTCTTACTCATTTTTAGTGACTCATAGCGGTGAAATTTTAACATCGATACCTGATCTTGCTTTAAAAAAAGAGATCGAGGAGAAATTTAAAGAGTTGTTTTTAAAAGACGAAGACATTACAAGCTTAAAAATAGGACAAAATTTAATCCAAGTAGCTGAGATACCAACGATAAATTGGTTTATAGGAGCTGGCACAAATAACGAAGAAGAAATTTCAGCTTTAACAAAAGAAGCTTTAAAAAATGCTCTAAGCTTGCTCTTTGCCTTCGTTGCGCTCACATTTTTAGCAAATATTCTTCATAATTTTATGTATAACAAGATAAAAAAGATACAAGATGAGTATGAGACATTGCTGACTCATAGAGCCAAAATGAGTAAGGCTGGCGAGCTAATAAGTGGTATCAATCATCAATTCATTCAGCCAGTAAATTCGCTAAAACTAATGCTAAGCTCGTGCATAATGTTAAAAAAAGAAGGCAAATTAAGCGACGAGGAGCTAATAAATTTGCTTGAAAAAGGACAAAGCTCGGTCAAACTTCTTTCAAGTACTATTGAAATTTTTAGAAATTTTTACAAAAGCGCTGAAAATGTGAGCGAATTTGAGGTGCAAACAAGCGTTAAAAATCTAATAACTCTCATGCACACAGAGCTAAGCCGTGCAAATGTTAGTGTAAAATTTAGCGGCTTTAACGAACAAAAAGTTCGTCAGATAGAAAATATAATCCAACAAATTTTACTAATCCTAATACACAACGCAAAAGACTCACTTGTCGAAAGCTACAAAGATGAGCCACTAAAACGTATCATCGAGATAAAATTTAGAAGCTTTGAAGATAAATGCTACATCGGAGTTTATGACAATGGAAATGGCGTAAACGAGCAAATGAGCGAGAAAATTTTTACTTGGCTAAATACTACCAAAAAGCAAGGAAATGGCATAGGACTTTATTTTGCTAAAAAGCTAGCACAAGAAAAGTTAAATGGTGACGTAAGACTCGTAAATAACGCAAAGCCAACGGTGTTTGAGTTAAGTTTTGATATAAATTTAAAGGACTAAAATGCAAGAAGTCTTAGAAATTTTAAAAAAGACGTCCGTCTTGGTAGTTGAAGATGACGATATGGCAAGAGAGCTTATTATTAGCGGGCTTAAACCTTATTGCGAGCAGGTAATCGGTGCTTGCAATGGGCAAGATGGTGTGGAGAAATTTAAAAAGCAAGGCTTTGATATTGTGATGAGCGATATTCATATGCCAGTGCTTAATGGCTTTGAAATGATGAATGAGATGAAGCGCACAAAACCGCACCAAAAATTTATCGTCTTTACCTCTTATGATAGCGATGAAAATTTGATAAAAAGCATGGAGGAAGGGGCGATGCTTTTTTTAAAAAAGCCTATTGATATGAAGGATCTTAGATCAATGCTTATTAGTTTAAGTTTTGAACGAGATGAAAAGCTAGTTTATTTAAGCGATGAGGTGAGTATAAATTTAAAAAGAGAGAAAATTTATAAAAACGGCATTGAAATTTATCTTAGCTTCTTGCAAAATAAGATATTTTGGCTCTTTGCTTATAATCTAAATAAGCTAGTTACTTATGAGATGATAGAAGAATTTGTCTATGAAAGCGATGTTAGCAAGGCAGCTATCCAAAATGTGATACTTCGTCTAAAGCGTGAGCTTGGTGTGAAATTTAAAAATATCAGTGAGAGTGGATATATTTTAATCACAAAATCTGAATGATTTGGAATTATCGCCACCTTGTACCATAGTACAATATACAAAAGTAATTAAATATACTAAAATACCGACAAATAAAAATAAGGAATAAAGATGGCAGCAGTAGCTGGTATAGTTAAAAGTGTTTCATCTGATGTTATAGCGATAGACCAAAATGATCATGTAAGAGTTTTAGACGTAAATGATAAAGTATATATCGGAGAGGCTATAAAGGGCGAGAGCGAAAGCTCAAGCATTACAATCACTGCAAATGATGGACAAGATATATCAATAAACGGATACGATACTCTTTGGCTAGATAGTAGCGTGGTAAGCGATGATATTGGTGAGTCTAGTATAGATACTGACGCATTGTTTAAAGCACTTCTTGGCAATGATTATATATCGATTTTAGATCATATAAATGAAAAAGTAGATGATATCCTTAGCGCAACCAATTTAGAGCAAGAAGAGCTAAATGATGAGGCTAGCGTAAATATTAGTTTTAATGAAATAGATCCAAATTTAGCAAATGAGCATGGATTAAGAGAAGATGATCTTTTAGCTAAAATAAACGAACATAAAGAGAGTGATAAGCAGGTAGATCCTAGCTTTGAGCATACAAATCTTAATGCAACTACGATATATATAGATATCGATAACGACTTAAATAAACTTTCATAAATTTGAGCTCTTTGCTCAAATTTCTTCTGTTTTAAAAAACTCAAATTTATATAATATCCTCTATAATAAGCCAAAAATTTCAAAGGAAAACGATGAAAAAAATTCTAATCATCGCAGGCTCTTGTAATAGCGGCACAGCTGGGCTTCAAGCAGATATAAAAACATGTGCTAGGCTTAATTGTTATAGTGCAACAGCAGTAACTTCTTTGGTCGCTGAGACTACGGATGCTGTAAAGAGTGTAGTTTGCTTAGGACCTAGCTTTGTCAAAGATCAGCTAAATACGCTTGCGGAAGAATTTAGCTTTGATGCGATTAAGATAGGCATGCTATTTAGTGAAGAGATCATGGAAGTAGTGCGTGAGTTTTTACTAACTCAAAATACCAAAGTAGTAGTGCTTGATCCAGTTTGCGTCTCAAAAAGTGGACACAAGCTTATAAAAGATAGTGCGGTGACAAAGCTAAAAGAGCTAATGAGTTTAGCTACGGTAACTACTCCAAATTTAGATGAGGCAAATTTGCTTTTTGGTGATAATTATAAAGATCTGCCTTGTGACGTCATCGTAAAAAAACATATCAGTGAAGATAGCAGTATAGACACACTTTATAAAAAAGATGGCTCACTAAGAAATTTTAAAACCCCACTTGTTAATCCGCTTGTAATGAGTGGAACTGGTTGTAGCTTCTCAACTGCACTTGCTTGCTTTTTAGCAAAGGGCAAGAGCTTAGAGGAGTCTATACAACTTTCAAAAGAGTATGTTTGCTCTATCATAAAAGAGAGCATAGATACAAAACTTGGTAAAAATCGCCTACTTTGGCATGGAGCGAAGTAAAATTTACCCCTCTGATCTTTGCACGGCAGCTGAGTGAGTGATGATGTCGTGCAGATTTAGTTTATCTTTTCTAAAGAAACAAAGGCAAAGTCCAAGTATGCTAAAGCCAGCAAAGGCAAAGCAAATTTGGCGCAAGATGGTGTGAAAAAAGCTTAGTTTTCTACCGGTTTTTAGGTTTATTAGATAAATTTCTTGTGCTTTGTAGCCTGGAGTTTGTGCTTTTATGCTAAAAAAAAGGCACATTATAAGTGAGATCAAGCTATTTGCACTAAAAATAGCAATTTGGTTATGCAAAAACGCCTCTTTGCCATCAAGCACAAGATATGTTATCGCATAAAATATCGGCATACCGATGATAAAAAGATCGATAACGAAGGCCTTTGCTCTAGCCCAAATAGGTGCGATTTTTGCCTTTTGCTTTGCCAACTCAATTTCCTGTATTTATGTAGATACGGCTAAATTTCTCCCAGTCATATAGATAGACTAGGTTGTCACTCTCGCCGCTATCATGCGTGACGCAGAGCATAGTAGAGGCGCGTGAGATCTTGCACCAGTGATTATAGAGATCAAGTTTTTTGATATCGCTTTCTAGTACACCAGAACAGCCTATATACTCATAAATGCTAAGATCAAAAAAGCTCTTATTTTCGGTTTTTAGTAAGCGTTTTTTGCTATTTTCTTGCATTAAACTAGCTCTACGCCTTTGCCATTTACTACTTCACCGATCACGTAGCCATCGCTGCTAGCTAGGACAGCGTCAACGTTTTCTTTTGACACAACTAATATCATGCCAACGCCCATGTTAAAGGTTCTCATCATCTCGCTATCTTCTACTTTTTGAGCGATGATTTTAAAAATTTCAGGCGTTTTTATAGCGCTTTTTTGCACCTTTGCGCCAAGTCCAGCAGGGAAGACGCGAGGCAAGTTTTCAACTATGCCACCACCGGTGATGTGAGCCATTGCCGTAATCTTATCCTTTAATCTTAAAAAGTCGCTCACGTAAATTCTAGTTGGCTCAAGAAGTACGTCGATGAGCTTTTTATCGCCTACTTTTTCATCAAATTTTAGTCCAAGCTCGCTAACTACTTTTCTTGCAAGAGAGAAGCCATTTGAGTGCAGGCCACTACTAGGAAGTGCGACTAAAACGTCACCAGCTTTTACAAATTTGCTTCTGTCGATCTCATCAGCCTCAGCGATACCAACGGCAAATCCAGCAAGATCGAAGTCGCCTTTTTCATACATCGACGGCATCTCCGCTGTCTCGCCGCCGATAAGTGCGCATTGCGCCTTTTTGCAGCCATTTGCGATGCTTTTTACAACCTCTTTGGCACTCTCTATCTCAAGCTTTGCCGTTGCGTAGTAATCGAGAAAAAAGAGTGGTGTGGCGAAGTTACAGATGAGGTCGTTTACGCACATTGCGACTAGATCCTCGCCCACGCTGTCAAATTTCTTAGCGTCGATAGCTAGGCGAAGCTTTGTGCCGACACCGTCAGTCGCGCCTAGAATGGCTGGATTTTTATACCCGCTTGGTAGTCTGACCGCTCCTGAAAATGACCCAATGCCACCTATAACGTTTGGTGTTTGTGTAGATTTTACGAAAGGCTTTATCGCCTCAACAAAGCTATTTCCAGCATCTATATCCACTCCAGCATCTTTATAGCTTATCATCTTTACCCTTTTTTGTAATTTTTTAAAACTTTAGCCAAAAGTTGCTAAAATTGTCATCAATTTTCAAAAATGGAGCGAGTTTGCAGAAATTTCCAAACGCTTATGTCGTCACAGGCTCGATCGCTAGCGGTAAAAGCACGGCTATAAATTTGCTAAAAAAACGAGGCTTTAGTGTGATTGATGCGGACGTGATCGCTCATGAACAGCTTGAAATTTGTAAATGTGAGATAGTAGAATTTTTTGGCGAGCAAATTTTAGACGAAGTTGGCAAGATCGATCGTCAAAAACTTGGTGCCATTGTTTTTAATGATCCAAAAAAATTAAAAATTTTAGAGCAAATTTTGCATCCAAAGATAAAGGAAGAAATTTTATCTCGTGCTACGAATCTTGAGTGCTTGGGGCAGGTTTATTTTGTCGATATTCCTTTGTTTTTTGAAAAAGAGGATCGATACGCTGAGTTTAAAAATATAGCTGTGATCTATGCGCCAAAAGAGCTTTTGCTAAGCCGCTTAATGAGCCGAAATGGTCTAAGTTTAGAGGACGCAAAAGCAAGAGTGGAGCTTCAGATGGATATCGAGCAAAAGCGAAAAAGGGCAAATTTTATCATAGATAATAGTGATGATAAAAAAAATTTAGAGCAAGAACTAGAGAAATTTCTAAGGCAAATTTGCGGCTAGTTTTATATAAATTTGGCAAAAATAAGTAGAGTAATGTTAAAGGAAAAATAATGCAAGTTTCAAAGTACAACGCTAGTGGCAACGATTTTGTAATATTTCATACATTTTTGAGTAAAGATAGAAGTGAACTAGCAAGGCAAATTTGCAGCAGAACGAACGGTGTGGGAGCTGATGGGCTCATCGTGCTTTTGCCTTACGAAAAGGGCGTGAAATGGGAGTTTTACAACAGCGACGGAAGCTACGCTGCGATGTGTGGCAACGGCTCGCGCGCGGCTGCTAGATATGCCTATCTAAATGGTCTTGTTAGTTCAAACGAATTTGTCTTGCTAACTGGTAGTGGCGAGGTTATGGCAAGTGTGAAAAACGAGTGTGTCGAGGTTGTGCTAACAAGTCCAAAGATTTTAAGCGAGCCGCTAAATGAAAACGGCAAAACTTGGTATTTTTATGATACTGGCGTGCCTCACCTTGTAAATTTTACACAAAATTTAGAGGAATTTGACGTCAAAGAGTGCAGGGCGCTTCGTCAAAAATACAATGCAAATGTAAATTTGGCCAAATTTGAGGGTGGAGCTTTAAAGGTGAGAACCTACGAAAGGGGCGTAGAGGACGAGACGCTAGCTTGTGGCACTGGTATGGCGGCTTGCTTTTACGGCGCTACTTTAAATTTAAACGCAGCGCAATGCATAAAAGTCTATCCAAAAAGCGGCGAGGAGCTTGGACTTAGGCTAGAAAACGGCAAAATCTTATTTAGTGGAGCGGTGAAACACTGTTTTAATACGAGTATTGAAATTTAGCTTTTAGAACGAGTTTTAGGGCCTACTCTTAGCTAGTTATGGTAAGCAAATTTTTCAAATTTACATCACTAAATTTGTACTCGGCTGATGAAGTAAAATTTTATATGTGGTTTTAATTTGAAATTTGAATACAAAATAACTAAGTTAAAATCTCGAAAAATAAATTTTAATAAAAATTTGATAGGAATTTAAAAAAAAGAAAATCTCCGCCGAAGCGGAGAAAAGGTGTTATTTCAAAGCATCTTTTGCTTGTTTTGCAAGTGCCGCAAATGCCTTCGCGTCATTCATAGCTAGATCAGCTAAAATTTTTCTATCAAGTTCGATCTTAGCTTTGTTTAAGCCGTTGATAAATCTTGAATAGCTAATGTCGTTTAGTCTGCAAGCTGCATTGATACGAACGATCCATAAACGTCTGAAATCACGTTTTTTCTGGCGTCTGTCGCGGTATGCGTAAACTAAACTTCTCTCTAGTTGCTCTTTAGCTTTTCTAAAGTGTTTATGTCTAGCACTAAAAAAGCCACGTGCTAGCTTTAAAACTTTCTTATGGCGTCTTCTTCTAACTACGCCTGTTTTTACTCTTGCCATATTTATCCTTTTACAAATTGGCGCTCACGAAGTGAGTCTTGCCCCTAAATTTGGGGGAGTTTGAATGACTTTTTGTCAAAAACTTAAATCTACAGCTGCTTATACGCCGAGCATTTTGCGAACGGCTGGGACATTTGTGCTGTCCACGTATTGTGGGCCACGCAAATCTCTCATACGCTTACTAGGTTTTTTTGTTAAGATATGGCTTCTAAAAGCAGAGCCTCTTTTTATCTTATTTTTACCTACTTTAAAGCGCTTAGCAGCACCGCGAACGGTTTTCATCTTTGGCATGCTAATCCTTTTTGAAATTTTATACGCAATTGCGTAAGTTTTGGATTATAGCGAAAATACCTTTAGAAAATTTAAATTTCACTTAGACAAAATTTGCAATAAATTTACATTAAACTTAAAAGAATTTTAAAATTTATAATTAAATTATTAAAAATTGCATATAATCACATGAAGAAATTTTATTTCACTAAAGGAGTAAAGAATGAAAGGCAAAATTCTTGCATCAATTGTTGCTATGAGTGCGATTTTAGGCACAAGTAGCTTGGCATGCACTACCATTTTAGTAGGAGATAAAGCTTCAAACGACGGCTCCATGCTGGTTGCTAGGAGTGCGGATAGTAAGGCTGTAAAGGCACAAGTCTTTTTGATCCATCCGGCCACAAAAAATCAAACTGGCATGCACAGTTCAAAGGCACATGATGGCGCAAATGACTTTACATATCCGCTTCCAAAAGATGGTATGAGATACACAACCATCGCGAACTCTCACACAAAACTTCACGGAGCGGTCGGCTACAATGAAGCTGGCGTTGGACTAAGTGGCACCGAGACCATTTACGCAAAAGACGAGCTTTTAAAGATCGACCCATATAACGAAGAGAGTGGCATCACAGAAGATGACATCCCAGACGTGCTTTTGCCACGTATGAAGAGTGCAAAAGAGGGTGTTAAGCTCCTTGGCGAGATAGTGGAGACTAAGGGCGCTGGAGAGGGCTTTGGCGTGGTATTTATCGACGCAAACGAGCTTTGGTATTTTGAGACTGGTACAGGCCACAAATGGATCGCTACAAAGATCGCTCCAGATGAGTATTTCGTTACTGCAAACCAAGGCAGACTTCAAAACTATAAAGAGAATGATCCAAATTTCATGGGAGCAAAAGATGTCATTAAATTTGCGATCGATAACAAGACTTATGACCCTGCAAAAGACGGAGAATTTAACTTTACAAAAGCCTATACAAGGGACGATGAGAGGGATATGACCTACAACTACCCACGTGTTTGCTGGGTGCAAAGCATGTTTAACCCAAGCCTAAAACAAGACTTCGCCGATGGTCAGAAATTTCCAGTATTTTTAAAACCAGAGAAAAAACTAAGTGTTGAAGACCTAAAAGCTGCGATGAGAGCTCACTACGACGGCACTGCGTTTGATAACTATGCTAGCAAAGACGAAGATAAGAAAAATGTCTACCGCGCTATAAGCGTCTTTAGAACGTATGAGTCTCACGTCATGCAGGTACGCCCGTGGCTACCAAAAGATATCGGCCGTGTGACCTACGTCGCTCTTGGCATGGCTGATCTTAGCGTTTATTTGCCGTATTACGAGGGGCTTGATGGCTTTATAAAAGGCTACTCAGACGGCTCATACGACGCTGATGATACTTCGATATACTGGGTTTATAGAAAGCTTCAAACCCTTGTGATGACTGACTATGAGAAGTATTCGCCAGTGGTTAAAGAGGCCTACGCTAAATTTGAAAAAGAGTTGGCGGTAAAACAGGCTAAATTTGAAGATGAATACGTCAAACTTTACAAAAAAGATAAGAAAAAAGCAGACAAACTCTTAAATGATTTTAGTAAAAAGACAATGCAAGAGGCCAAGGATTTAACTCAGGAGCTTACAAACAAAGTCTTTACTATGCTTACAGCTGATATGGATGCTAAGCTAAAATCCCTAAATAAAGGCAAAAAAGACTAAAAACTCTGGGCGTGAAATTTAGTAGCGCCCAAGCTTTAAACAAAAATTTGGCAAAGAGCGTTTATAATGCGACAAAAATTCACTACAAAGGAAAAACGCTGATGCCTTGTCCCATGCATAAAGCTCGTTAATCTCGGCAAAAAACATATCAGCGATTTTCAAAAAACACGCAAATTTTTAAACAATTTTACATTTTTTCATATTGATATAAATCCATTTTTGCTAGCAGGTCCACTGTATTGTAACTGCATTTTTAAAAATAAAACTAAGCAGTGTTTGAAATTTGGCAAGGATCTTTTTGGTAGGATTTTTTATAAATTTTACTTTAGTTTAAGAAGAAGTGGGTGTCATCCACCGCAGGTGATGTGACCTAAACTTGTGCGCAGCGCAACAACATTGAACGTGCTGGGGGGTTTGGGTCACAGGGATAAGGGGGCGGTTTTGTAATTCTAGACCCCTTGTACCTGCATAAAAATATTCAAGGTTGCTGTGCAGGGCACAGATTTAATTTAAAAAAATAGAAATTTAAAAAGGATAAAAATGATAAAAAGTTATGTTTTAGGTTTTCCAAGAATTGGAGAGAAAAGAGAGTTAAAGCGTGTATTAGAGGGCTTTTGGGCTGGCAAAGAGGGCTTTAGTGAAGAGAATTTGCAAGAGACTGCAAAGACACTTCGCCAAAGACACTGGAAATATCAACAAGACGCTGGAATTTCGGCAATTAGTGTCAATGATTTTTCATTTTATGACTTAATGCTTGATAACATCATCGCTTTTGGTGCTACACCTCCAAGATTTGCAAATTTAAGCGGCTTGGAGCAATATTTTGCTTGCTCAAGAGGCAACAAAAGTGGCGTTGCGATGGAGATGACAAAGTGGTTTAACACAAACTACCACTACATCGTGCCAGAGCTTAGCAGCGAGAGCAAATTTAGCCTAAAAGCAGACAAAATTTTAAATGAGTACAAAGAGGCAAAGGCTAACGGAGTAAAAGGCAAGGTAAATTTGATCGGCCCTATCACATTTTTGGCCCTTTCAAAGACGACTGACGGCAGCTGCCCATTTAAGCATCTTGACGCACTTGTAGGCGAGTACAAAAAGCTACTTGAGCAAATTTCTAAGCTTGATGATGAAATTTTAGTGCAGTTTGACGAGCCGATCTTTGTAACTGACAAAAACGAAAGCGACCTTTTGCCACTTATCACAAAGGTTTATAACGAGCTAACAGGCGTTGCAAATAACATCAAGATCGTATTTGCGACATATTTTGAGCATGCGATCAAGGCAGTTAGCGAAGTGGCTAAAACTAAAATTTATGGCATCGCACTTGACTTCATCCACGGCAAGAGAAATTTTGAGGCACTTGAGACTATCAAAAAGAGCCATTTGACACTATTTGCAGGCGTGATCGACGGTAGAAATATCTGGAAAAGTAACATCGATGAAAAAGTAAAACTTGTAGGTGAAATTTCAGAAAAAATAGGCGGCAAAGACTTTTATATCGGCACTTCATGCTCGCTTCTTCACGTGCCATACACTCTAAAATATGAAGAGAATTTAAACCCTGAGATCAAAAGCTGGCTAAGCTTTGCGGTCGAGAAGCTTGATGAGATCAAGATCATCACAAAACTGGCAAACGGCGAGAAGCTAAATGAGGCTGAAACTAAAATTTACGAAGAGAACAAAAATGCCGTTAAAACCCGTGCTACTTCAAAGCTCATCCACTCTGAAAGCGTTCAAAAACGCATCAAAAATTTAAGCAAATTTGAGCGTGATGAGAAATTTGAAGATCGCATCAAAATTCAACGCGAAACACTAAAATACGGCATCTTGCCAACAACAACGATAGGTAGCTTCCCTCAAACGGTTGATCTTCGTGTACTTCGCCAAAATTTCAAAAAAGGCGAGATCGACGCAGCTGCTTATGAAGCAGGCATCAAAAAATACATCGATCACTGCGTGAAATTCCAAGAAGATATCGGCCTAGACGTGCTAGTACACGGCGAGCCGGAGAGAAACGACATGGTCGAGTACTTTGGCGAGCAGATTAGCGGATATGCATTTAGTCAAAATGGCTGGGTGCAAAGCTACGGTAGCCGCTGCGTCAAGCCACCACTTCTCTTTGGTGACGTGAGCCGCCCAGAGCCGATGACTGTTAAGTGGATGAAATACGCTCAAAGCATCACAAAACACGTAATGAAGGGCATGCTAACAGGTCCTGTGACTATGCTAAACTGGAGCTTTGTGCGTGATGATCTGCCAAGAAGTGAGGTAGCAAAGCAACTTGCACTTTGTATCTATGACGAGATCGCAGACCTTCAAAATGCAGGCATCAGAGTGATCCAAGTCGATGAAGCGGCGTTTAAAGAAGGCTATCCGCTAAGAGCTGAAAACATCCCAGCTTATGAGAAATTTGCGGTTGATTGCTTCAAGCTTTCAGTAAGCTCAGCCGAGGCAAAAACTCAGATCCACACACATATGTGCTACTCTGAATTCAACGATATTATTAAGACTATTGAAGCTATGGACGCTGATGTTATTAGTATCGAGACTGCAAGAAGTGGTAACGAGCTACTTAAAATTTTTAAAGCCGTTGGCTACAAACAAGAGGTCGGACCTGGCGTTTACGACATCCACAGCCCACGTGTACCAAGTATCGAGGAGATCGTCGCTCAGATCAAAGCTCTGCTTGAAGTCTTGCCAAAAGAGCAGCTCTGGATCAACCCAGATTGTGGCCTAAAAACAAGAAAATGGGAAGAGGTCGAGCCAAGTCTTAAAAACATGGTCGAAGCTGTCAAGATCGTAAGAGCTCTATAATCCAAATTTAGCGTCTAGCAAGCCTGGGCGCTAAACTCCGTTTAAATTTCAAAAAAGTTAGAAAATGTTAAAAGATAAGATCATAAACAATGAAAGTGGCATAGTGCTTTATGGCTTAACGCCTCCAAAGGCTGAATTTGACGAGGCAAAGCTTAAAGAGATTGCTGCTAAATGGGATAAGAGGATCACAGATGTGCAGGCTGATGGTTTGGTGCTTTATGAGATCCAAGATGAAAGTAGCCGTATAAAAAGCGAGCGAACTTTTGAATTTAGCGATACATTAAGCCCTGAAATTTACTACTCAAAGTATCTAAATTTAAAGACACCAAGCATCTTTTATAGAGTCGCGAACAAATATAATGAGAGCAAATTTAGAGCAAATTTAGCCAAAAGTAGCAGCGATATAAATGTCTTTGTCGGTGTTGCTTCTGGCAAAGTAGAGCCTAAAATGAGCTTAGAGCGTGCTTATGAGATCGCTAGAGACGAGTTTAAAGAGATTGTAGTGGGCGGTGTTTGTATAGCTGAGAGGCACGCAAAAAAGGGCGATGAAGAGCAAAGGATGAGCCAAAAGGCCAAAATGGGGGCGAAATTTTTCATCTCGCAGGCGGTTTTTGACATAAATTTGGCTAAAAATTTACTAACAAGCGTGGCAAAAAGTGGGTTAAATTTGCCTATTATTTTGACATTTACTACTTGCGGCACGCCAAAAACGCTAGAGTTTATCAAGTGGCTTGGTATAAGTGTTGATGAAAAGAGCGAAAAAAGGATGCTTGAAAGTGATGATTTTTTAGCCACGGCATCGCAAATTTGCCTTGAAAATTTCGCAGAGCTTTATGAATTTGCCAAAAAGATTGGTATAAACGTCGGCGTCAATGTTGAAAGTGTAATGGCAAAAAGAGCCGAAATAGAAGCGAGCTTGGAGCTAACACATAAGATGAGAGAGGTGTTTTGATAGTTTAAAAGCTATCAAAACTTATATTTTATATGGTTTTAGTAAGTTCTTAGTCTTTTTTAGCTTTAATTATATAAGATTTTTAAGCTCATTTTAAAGTAGATAAAATTTATGACAAATATATTATTATGTGGTGGTTCTGGTATGAGGTTGTGGCCTATTAGCAGGACTTTGATGCCAAAACAATTTATTAAATTATTTGACGATAGGTCACTTTTTCAGCTAACTGCACTACGAAATAGCGAAATTTGTGACAATACATTTGTGATTACAAATATAGATCACTACTACTTGGCGATGGATCAGATAGAAAATTTAAATATCACAAATTTTAAATATCTTCTCGAGCCAGTTGGTAGAAATACCGCACCAGCGATCACATTAGCTTGCCTTGCACTTGATCCAAATGAGATTGTTTTAGTAACCCCTTCAGATCATTTGATAAAGGACATTAAAGAATATCACACAAGCGTAAAAGCTGCAAAAGAGCTGGCAGAGCAAAATTTCTTAGTTACTTTTGGTATAAAGCCAAGGTCACCTGAGACGGGATTTGGATATATAGAGAGCTATAATGGCGATGTAAAGGCCTTTTATGAAAAGCCAGACTATGAAAGAGCGGTGAAATTTCTAAAAGATCAAAATTTCTACTGGAATTCAGGCATGTTTGTCTTTAAGGCAGGCGTTTTCTTGGATCAGATGAAAATTTTTGCTCCTGAGATACTTGAAGTATGCAAAGTAGCTTTTGATAACGCAAAAAAAGACGAAATTGATATCAAAATAGACACTACCGATATGCAAAATATTCCGCAAAATAGCATAGACTATGCTGTGATGGAAAAGTCTGGTATCGTAAAAATGGTAGTACTAGATGCGCCTTGGAGTGATCTTGGAAGCTTTGATAGTTTGGATGAACAGCTACCAAAAGATGCCAATGGTAATACAATAAATAGCGATCTGGTGCAGATAAATTCTCACAATAATCTAGTCCTATCTAGTGGCAAAAAAATAGCTTTAATAGATGTCGATGATCTAACTGTGGTTGATACAAAAGATGCTCTTTTAATATCTAAAAAATCATCTAGTCAAAAAGTAAAAAATGTGGTGGAAATTTTAAAAGAGGATAGCTCTGAGCTTTGTAATGCTCATGTTACGACAAATAGGCCTTGGGGAAACTATACTGTCCTTGAAAATCAAGATGGTTATAAGATAAAGATAATAGAGGTAAAACCTGGCAAAAGACTATCTTTGCAAAAGCATTTTCATAGAAACGAGCATTGGATAGTGCTGTCAGGTAGCGCCACCGTTACGATAGGTGAGACAACTAGACTCGTTTGTCCTAATGAGTCTATCTATATAAAAATGGGCGAAGTTCATAGGCTGTCTAATGAAGGAAAAATTCCTGTGGTTTTGATAGAAGCTCAGGTCGGTGAATACACAGGTGAAGATGATATAATTCGCCTAGATGATGATTTTAAAAGGTGATTTATGGATAAAAAAGTAGCATTAATAACTGGTATAACTGGTCAAGATGGATCGTATCTGGCGGAATTTTTACTAAAAAAAGGCTATATAGTCCATGGTGTAAAAAGGCGAACGAGCCTTTTTAATACAGATAGAATAGACCATCTTTATCAAGATCCGCATGTTGATAATAGAAATTTTTTCTTGCATTATGGTGATATGACAGACTCTATGAACTTAACAAGGATCATCCAAGAAGTACAGCCAGATGAAATTTACAACCTAGCTGCCATGAGCCATGTGCATGTTAGCTTTGAGACACCAGAATATGTCGCAAATGCTGATGGTACAGGCACTCTTAGATTGCTTGAAGCTATAAGGATATTAGGGCTTGAGAAAAAGACTAAAATTTATCAAGCCTCTACATCTGAGCTTTACGGAAAAGTGCAAGAGACGCCGCAAAGCGAAACGACTCCATTTTATCCAAGAAGTCCTTATGCGGTCGCAAAGATGTATGCGTACTGGATAACTGTTAATTATAGAGAGGCTTATGGCATTTTTGCTTGTAATGGCATATTGTTTAATCACGAATCACCAGTTAGAGGCGAGACATTCGTAACCAGAAAGATCACAAGAGCAGCTAGTAAGATAGCGCTTGGGCTTCAAGACAAGCTTTATCTTGGAAATTTAGACGCCAAAAGAGACTGGGGCCATGCAAAAGACTATGTGAAGATGATGTGGATGATACTGCAAGCCCCAGAGCCAGAAGACTGGGTGATAGCGACTGGCCAAACAACAGCGGTTAGAGATTTTGTAAAATTTGCATTTGCTTATGCTGGTATAAATTTGAGATTTGAAGGGGCTGGCGTAGATGAGGTAGGAGTCGTGGACTCACTAAATTTTGAAAAAGCAAAAGAGTTAAATTTAAATTTGTCCCATTTAAGTATCGGGCAAACTGTGGTTTGTGTGGATCCAAGATATTTTAGGCCAACAGAGGTTGACTTACTGCTTGGAGATCCTAGTAAAGCAGAGAAAAAACTAGGCTGGAAGAGAGAATTTAACCTTCAAGATCTAGTAAACGATATGATGAAGTCGGACTTAAAGCTCATGACAAAAGATGTCTATCTAAAAGATGGCGGATATGAGACAATGAGCTATTTCGAGTAAGAAATGGATAAGAATAGCAAAATTTATGTAGCAGGACACAAGGGTCTGGTAGGCTCTGCTATAGTGAAAAATTTACGATCAAAGGGCTATGAAAATATAATCACAAGAACTCATGGCGAGCTTGATCTAATGGATCAAAAAGCTGTTTATGAATTTTTTGAAAAAGAAAAGCCTGAGTATGTGGTGCTAGCTGCTGCAAAGGTCGGTGGAATAGTGGCCAATAGCACTTATAGGGCTGATTTTATCTATGAAAACTTACAAATTCAAAATAATGTGATCCATCAAAGTTATGTGCATAAGGTAAAAAAACTATTATTTTTGGGAAGCACTTGCATATATCCTAAAAATGCCCCACAGCCAATGAGCGAAGATGTGCTTTTGACATCTCCACTTGAATACACAAATGAGCCATACGCAATAGCTAAAATAGCTGGCATGAAGATGTGTGAGAGCTATAATTTACAGTACGGCACAAATTTTATATCTGTTATGCCTACAAATTTATATGGTCCAAACGACAACTTTGATCTAGAAACCTCGCATGTTTTGCCGGCGCTTATAAGAAAGATACACCTAGCAAAACTTTTAAGCGAAGAAAAATTTGATGAAGTGGTAAAAGATATAAAAGCAAAAGATACAAACGAAGGCATAACTTGTCTTAGTAAATTTGGCATTTCAAAAGAGCGAGTAGAAATTTGGGGCACAGGAAAACCTAGACGAGAGTTTCTGCACTCAGAAGATATGGCTGATGCTTGTGTATTTTTATTGGAAAATAGAGATTTTAAAGATACTTATGATAAAAATAGCAAAGAGATAAGAAATACTCATGTAAATATAGGTACGGGCAAAGATATCTCTATAAAAGAGCTAGCAAATTTAGTTAAAAATATAGTTGGTTTTAAAGGTGAGCTATGCTTTAATGATAGCAAGCCCGATGGTACGATACTAAAACTAACAGACCCATCTAAGCTCCACTCTCTTGGTTGGAAACATAAAATAGAGCTTGAAGATGGGATAAAGACACTTTATAAGTGGTATTTAGGAAATATGGGGATAGATTTTTAATGAATAATTTGGTGATATATTGTAATGAAAACATTAAATTCGCACTTTTGAAACTTCAAAAAAATAAAAAAAGATTTTTAATTTGTCTTAACAATAGTAATTCTGTTATAGGAGTCCTAACTGACGGTGATATAAGAAAGGGTTTCTTGAATGAACTTACTATATATGATACAGTTAATATGGTTATAAATGTTGATTTTGAATATTTGTCTTTAGAATCAACTTTTAGTGATGTATGTGAGAAATTTAAATCTGATAAGATAGATTTTTTGCCGATAGTGGATGAAAATATGGGACTTCTTAATGTGATTACAAAAAAACAATTTCATATTATGCTTTTAGAGAACATAAGCTTTGATTTAAAGTATGATTTTTCAGCATTTGACCACTATGTTTTGGAACATGAAATCTATAATCGCCCTTGGGGTTTTTATAAGAGTGTAATTTTAACGTCAAATGCACAAGCCAAGATAATCACAGTATTTCCTGGAGAGGAGTTAAGCCTCCAAGAGCATAAAAAAAGAGAAGAACACTGGATTATAATAAAAGGTAGAGGTAAGTTAGTATTAGACGAATCTTTATCTGACATTTTTCCTGGAAAATATATTTATATACCAAGAGGATGCAAGCATCAGATTATTAATGATAGTGATGAAAATATTGTTCTATCTGAAATTCAGCTAGGGGAATATTTTGGTGAGGATGATATTATTAGATATGCTGATAAATATGGAAGAAAATAAAAAATAATATAAAATAGGAGAAAGATGTAAATGGCATTTAAATTTGACTACATAGAACCAAAAGTGGTAGCAGAAATTGGTTGTAATCATATGGGACAACTTAACATAGCGAAGGAGCTTATATCTTTAGCAAAACAAGCGGGGGCTCATTATGTAAAATTTCAAAAAAGAAATAATAAAGAGTTGCTTACAAAAGAACAATACAATGCTCCACATCCTGTTCCAGAGAATTCGTATGGTGCTACTTATGGTGAACATAGAGAGTATTTAGAATTTAATTTAGAGCAGCATAAAATTTTAAAAGAATACTGTGATAATATTGGAATAGTTTATTCTACTTCAGTTTGGGATACAACTAGTGCAAGAGAGATGATATCTCTTGATCCACAATTCTTAAAAGTTCCGTCAGCTTGTAATAACAACTTTGAAATGTTAAAAATTCTTCGAGATGAGTTTAATGGGCAAGTCCAGCTTTCTATTGGTATGACTTCAAAAAATGAAATTGAACAAATAGTGAATTTTTTTGAAGAAACAAATCAGGCAAAATCTAGATTGCTCATTTATTCTTGTACTTCAGGTTATCCTGTACCAGCAAAAGATGTTTCTTTGCTTGAGATTAATTGGCTTTACGAAGAGTATGAACATAGAATAAATGAAATAGGATTTTCTGGACATCATTTGGGTATTGCGCTTGATGTAGCGGCTTATACTTTAGGTGCTAGATGGATAGAAAGACATTTTACAAAGGATAGGACTTGGAAAGGAACCGATCATGCGGCTTCGCTTGAGCCAGATGGTCTAAGAAAACTTATAAGAGATCTTAATGCCACATATGAAGCATTGCACTACAAAAAAGAAGAAATTTTATTTATAGAACAAATTCAAAGAGAAAAATTAAAAAATAGGAAATAAGAATGAACATAGCGTTTATTCCAGTAAGAGGTGGGAGTAAATCCATACCACTTAAAAATATTAAAGCATTCTGTGGCAAACCACTTGTTTACTGGACTATTTTATCGCTTCAAAATTCAATTAATATCGATAGAATATTTGTGGCTACTGATTGTAATAAAATAAAAGAAATCGTAAATAATTTTAATTTCACGAAAGTCGAAGTATATGATAGAGATCCTAAAAATGCTGAAGATACATCTAGCACAGAATCTGTAATGCTCGAATTTATTTATAAAAATAATTTTAGAGAGGATGATTTATTTTTTTTGGTACAAGCAACTTCTCCTCTTACGCAGACAGAGGATTTTGATGAAGCATTAAAGTTGTTTAAAAAAAATAAAGCCGATTCATTGCTTACTTGCGTTAGGACAAAAAGATTTTTTTGGGATGGTGACGCGAACCCCATAAATTATGATTTCAAAAATCGTCCACGTAGGCAAGATTTTTATGGTCTCTTTATGGAGAATGGATCGTTTTATATAAATAGTATAGGCAATATAAAAAAATATAAAAATCGTTTAAGCGGCAAGGTATCTATTTATGAGATGAAAGAATTTACAGCTATAGAAATAGATGAGGAAGATGATTGGATAATAGCTGAGAGAATGATGTATAAATATATTTTGTTAAAAAGAGCAAAACCAATTATAAAGCTTTTCCTATCTGATGTCGATGGAACTTTAACAGATGCTGGAATGTATTATGGTGAAAATGGTAATGAACTGAAGAAATTTAATACTCGTGATGGAAAAGGGTTTGAGCTATTGCGCCGTGCCGGTATAAAAACAGGAATAATTACAAGCGAAAATACAAAAATAGTGGAGAATCGTGCAAAAAAGTTAAAAGTAGATTTTTTACGTCAAGGAATGGAGCATAATGGTAAGTTAGAAGCAGTTAAAAGAATATGTCAAAATGAAAATATTTTACTTAGTGAAGTAGCATATATTGGAGACGATATAAACTGTAAAGAACTATTACAAAGCGTCGGATTAGCTGCTTGTCCTTTAGATGCTACACAAGAGATTAAAGACATCTTAAATATTATCGTACTTTCAAAAAAAGGTGGAGATGGTGCTGTCAGAGAATTCGCTGAGTATGTCTTGGGAAATTACCATGATAAATAATCTTATACAATTCCTAATTTGGAGAAATGATTATAAAGCAATCGTGCCTTTAAATGGGCTACAAAAAGACACTATACTAATTTTAAAGTTGAATCCCTTATTATATTAAGGTGGCAATTATAAAATTATTAGATAAACTAGGTATTAAAGAATTTGTAAAAAGTATATTGGGTAGATAAGTTGCAAAAAGTTATTTTACAGAATTTACTAATAGCTATATGTTCAAAAGGATTATCTTTTTTATCTTTTATATATATAGCCAAGAGTCTTTCAGAAAGAGACTATGGTACTTTTGTTTATATAACGATGGTATTGTCTTTATTGCCGTTATTGCAATTTGGCTCTATGCATGGTACGGTTATTTTATTACCAAAATATATAGTAGACAAAAAAAACGGGAATGAATTATTTTTATATAGTAACATTATTTCTCATATTATTCAGTTTATAGGTGCGAGTATACTTTTTCTATTAAATATTAAGCTTAGTTCATTAGTACTTCTTATAATAGCTGCAAATTTCTTTTTTTCACATTACGCAGAAAATGTTAAGATCTTTTTAAATTCTAAACACGAATTTGAAAAAGTTAATTTTTTAAAAAGTTTAGATGAAATACTTAGACCATTTGTAACAGTATTAATGTTTTATTACTATCAAAATATTGAGTCTATATTTATTGCTCAGTTTATAGTAACATCCATAACTTTTTTAGTGTCTTTTTGCTTAGTCCCATTAGTATTTAATAATATTAAATTTTATAGTTTAAAAAAAAAGGTTTTTGAGATATATAAGATAGGTTTTTTTGTCTATTTGACCTGGGCGATAGACATACTCTTTAGAACTGCAGATAGATGGTTTATATCTACCTTTTATCCTTCTGAAGAACTTGCCACATATGGTTTTACATCTTCGTTAGCTATGAACATATGGCTGTTATCGATGAGTTTTTTTGGGCCATATTCTCAACTATTATATACATACGTAGCACAAAAAGATTTCATTTCTGTAAAAAATATCGTGGAGACTACCAATAAAAAAGTATACGTTTTTTTGGCAGTAGTCTCTATAATTGCAGTAATAACATATCCATTATTCTTAGAATTTATTGTTAAAAGATATCTTGGTACAGAATTTCTATTTTTTGTTCTGATTTTATCTGCAATATTTTTGTCGATTAATAATATGTATATTTATTATATGATTAGTGATAATCATCATTTTGTATTATTAAAATATCAATTTATAATTTTGGCTTTAAATTTAATTTTAAATAGTATTTTTGTTTTTTATCATACTGATATTTTATATTATAGTTATTCAACAATTTTTTCTTTGGGTGTTTATTTTATTTTAGTAAAAAGATATTTTTATGCTGATATACTTAGAAAAATATATTTGCAGTGTGTTAGTTGAGCTTAGGTTGGAGTGTAGTAATGAAACGTTTAGTAAAAAAAATAATACCACCAATACTACTAGATGGATTAAGATATGTAAGAAGCTATATTTACTTTTTAAAATATAAAGAAGTAGTATTAAAGAATATTAACTTAAAAGACAAACATAAAGGCAAAAGATGCTTCATCCTTGGTAGTGGACCGTCAATAAAAAGCGAGGATCTAAAACCATTAAAAAATGAAATCGTGTTCGCACTTAATAACTTTTATGTACATAACGATTTTGATGAGATTGTAAGCGGAGATATACAAAAATATTATTTAGTCGCTCCTATTCACCCACCACAAACGGAAGATGAATGGAAGCGATGGCTTGAAGATATGGAAAAGCATGTACCTATAAATGTTAATATGATTTTTGGGCTTGACATGTATGATTATAATATAAGATATATTCTTGAAAAATATGGAATATTTAAAAAACATAATATTAATTGGTATTTTGCTGGAATCAATGTAGACAAAGAATATAAGTTTAGTGAGAAAGATATAAGTATTGAAAATCAAATTTGGGCTGCAAATACTGCTAGCACATATGCTCTCATGGTTGCTATTTATATGGGATTTAAAGAAATATATTTATTGGGCATTGATTGTAATTATATATGCATAAAAAAAGAAGAAGATTTTAGATTTTATAAAAATGCTATTCATCAGCAAAATGAAAGTGAACGTATGAAAATTAAAAAATCAGATGAATTCTTTTCTAGTTGTAAGATATTTTTAGAAAAAGAGCTAATTGCAGAAAATTTTAAAAAAGGTAGAATCTTTAATTGTTCGGCCGAAAGCCTATTGAACATGTTTGAGTATAAGAAATTAGGAGAAATAAAAATATGAAAAAATTTATTAAAGAAATTATGCCTCCAATTATATTAAAGATTTTTAAAAGATTAAAAATAAACAAATACGATTGGAAAGGTAGTTATAATACTTGGGAAGAAGCAAAAAAGGTATCCATTGGCTATGATAGCAAAGAAATACTCCAAAAGGTTAGAACCTCTCTTTTAAAGGTTAAAAACAAAGAAGCTATTTTTGAGAGAGACAGCGTAATATTTGATAAAATCCAATATTCTTGGCCTCTACTAGCTGGGCTGATGTATGCTTGTGTAAAATCTAAAGGAAAGCTTAGGGTACTTGACTTTGGCGGAAGTTTAGGGAGTACATATTTTCAAAATAAAAAATTCTTGGATTGCTTTGATGAAGTTTCTTGGAGTGTTGTTGAACAAAAGCACTTTGTTGATATAGGTAAAATAGATTTTCAAGATGATAGGTTAAAATTTTATTATGATATTGAAACTTGCAAGAAAGAACAAAGTCCAAATGTTTTATTGCTTTCAAGTGTATTACAATATATTGAGAGGCCTTATGATTTATTAGATAAAATACTAAAAGATAATTTTGAATTTATTTTATTGGATAGAACAATTTTTTCTAAAAAATACAAAAAGGACCTTATAACTATACAACACACAGGAGATATATACGGGAATACTACCATTCCTTGTTGGATATTTTACGAATATAATTTTGAAAAATATTTCTCTAAAAATTTTACTTTAATTGAGTCTTTTGATTTAGAAGATGAAGAAAATGAATATAAATATGAAAAAGGTTTTATATGGCAAAAGAAATAAAATGCCCATTATGTAGTAATAATGTGGAAAATATTGAAAAGATAAATGTTAGAGATATTATTAATTTGTGGAAAAAAAGAGGTATTGATACAGAAAAACTATTTGAAGAAAATTTATATCTATACAAAAATTTATGTCCACATTGTAAACTGGAATTTTTTTATCCATTTGTCCCCGGAGATAATAAATTTTATAGTTTATTAGGTAGAGAAGAATGGTATTATTTACATGAAGATAAAACAGAATTTTTATACTCATGTAAATTTATAAAAGAGAATGACCATGTATTGGACGTTGGTTCCGGTAGAGGAGCCTTTTTGAAATATATTGATAAAAAAGTAGAATATACTGGTCTTGAGCTTAGCTCTCAGGCTGTAGAATTCGCAAAAAAAGAAAAAATTAATGTCATGGAAAAAACAATTGAAGAATTTGCACAAAATAATCAGAATACTCAAGATGTGGTTGTTACATTTCAAGTTCTTGAGCATATTGTAAGTTTAGATAGTTTTATAAAATCATCTTTAACTGCTTTAAAGAAAAACGGCTATTTTATTATTGCTGTTCCTAATAATTATTCTTTTATCCGTTATACACAAAATAATATATTAAATTTACCACCACATCATTTATTTCACTGGAATGAGTATGCATTAGAGTATATTGCAAAAAAATATAATTTGGAAATTGTAGATATTTATAAAGAAAAAGTTACAAATGTTCATAAGACCTGGTTTTATACAACTAAGATTTCTAAATTTATAAGAGGGCTACTTGGCGTTGGTACAAAAACTATCAATGTATCTTTTTTGAGTAGAGTAATTCAAAAAATTTCTTTCTTATTGAGTAAATTTATGAGAAACTCATGTTCTCATTTGAGAGAAGATGGACATACGATAGCAATAGTTTTTAGAAAGATACATGATGTATAATTACTGCACTCTTTTTGATAGCAATTATCTAACTCGTGGCTTAGCTATGTATGAGTCTCTTAAAAAGAATAGCGATAAATTTCATCTATATATTTTTTCTTTTGATGATAGAAGCTACAAAGTTTTAAAAGAGTTAAAGTTGGAATCAGCAACAATAATTCAGCTTGAAGAATTTGAAGATGATGAACTTTTAAATATAAAAAAAAGTAGAACACCAGGCGAATATTGCTGGACTTGTACACCCTCAATTATTAAGTACTGCATAGAAAAATATAATCTTAATAGTTGTACGTATCTTGATGCAGATTTATATTTTTTCTCAAATCCGGCCGTGCTTATTAAGGAGCTGGGTGAAAAGTCCGTTTTAATAACAGAGCATAGATATACTAAGGAATATGATCAAAGTAAAACTAGCGGGATATATTGCGTACAGTTTATGACTTTTAAAAATGATAAAAATGGAATAGAAGTACTAAACTGGTGGAGAAACGCTTGTAATGAGTGGTGTTATGCTAGATTTGAAGATGGCAAATTCGGCGATCAAAAATATTTAGATGATTGGTTAAATAGATTTAATGGGGTCTACTCTTTAAAAAATTTAGGCGGCGGAGTTGCACCTTGGAATATCCAACAATATGATCTTTCTAAAAAAGAATTTGAGCTAATTTTTTATCATTTTCATGGTTTTAAATTTTTAGAAAATAACAAGTTAGAATTTGGAAATTATAAACTAAGAAAATTCGATTTAAAAAATTTATATAAGCCATATATATCTCACTTGGAAGATATAAAAATACGGTTAGAAGAGTTAGGGTATAAATATGATTTTCATGGAACGATAAAACTTAAAAAAAGTTGGAAGACGCCACTTATAAAAATTAAAAGATGGATAAGAAATACTTATAACGTTTACGATAAAAATTATATTTTAGGACTATGAATGGCTTATATTATCGATTTGCCGACATTTAAAGATGAAAGAGGCGGGCTTACAGTCATGGAAAAGCTGCTTCCATTTGAGATAAAGAGATTTTATTGCATATATGGCGTGACTCAAAAAAGGGGCGGCCATAGGCATAAAAAGACTATCCAAGCTTTAATATGTCTTGATGGAAGTTGTGAAGTATATGTAAATGACGGGCAAAAAAAAGAAATATTTTTACTAGATAGCCCTTCAAAGTGCTTGTTACTCAAGCCAGAAGATTGGCATACTATGGATAAATTTACGAAAGGCTCTACTCTATTAGTTTTTGCCTCAGAGTTTTATAATAAAGATGATTATATTAGCGAGGAGTATTGAATGATTGAGTACGAAAATTTAAAACTAGCAAATGAAAAGTTATTTAATAAGTATAAAGAGAGCTTTAACGATTTCCTAAATAGCGGTTGGTTTATTCTAGGAGATCAAGTAAAAAAATTTGAAGAAAGTTTTGCCTCTTTTTGTAATGTAAAACACTGCATAGGGGTTGCAAGCGGCCTTGATGCTCTAATCTTGGCAATAGACGCATGCGATTTTCCTAAAAATAGTGAGATAATAGTACCGTCTAATACGTATATAGCAACCATTTTAGCAATTGTTAGAAATGGATTTAAACCTATTTTGGTTGAGCCCGATATAAATACATACAATATAGATCCAAATAGAATTGAAGAAAAAATAACTAAAAATACAAGAGCGATTATAGTTGTACATCTATATGGCAAAGCTTGTGATATGGATAAAATTTGCTCTATTGCAAATCAATATGATTTAAAGATAATTGAAGATGTAGCGCAGGCACATGGAGCTAAATTCAAAGACAAAATGGTTGGTGGCTTTGGCATAGGATGTTTTAGTTTTTATCCAACAAAAAATTTAGGAGCATTGGGTGATGCCGGAGCTATTACTACAAATGATGAGAATTTGGCAAAGATATTTCGATCTCTTAGAAACTACGGCTCTGCTATAAAATATTACAATGATGAGCTAGGCTATAACTCAAGATTGGATGAAATTCAAGCTGGGTTTTTATCAGCCAAGCTTGAAATTTTAGATGACATTACAAATCATAAAAGAGAGTTGGCTAAGATCTATTTAGAAAATTTGGATAATAGGTTTGTAAAACCTGTTGTGGATAGGGATTATTTTGATGTTTATCATATATTTAACATTAGGCATAAAAACAGAGATGAACTAAAAAATTATCTTTTTGAAAATGAAATAAAAACCGAAATACATTATCCATTGCCTCCACATAGACAAAAATCTATGCAAGGCATAATAGAGGGACGGTATCCGATAAGCGAAGAGATACATAATACGACCTTAAGTTTACCTATATCTTATTTCCACAAGGAAGAAGATATATTAAAAATTTGCGATATTATGAATAGGTGGCATAAATGAAAGGAATAATTTTAGCCGGCGGAAGCGGGACCAGGCTTTATCCAATTACAAAGGGTATAGTTAAGCAGTTGTTGCCAATTTACAATAAGCCAATGATCTATTATCCATTGTCAGTACTTATGCTTGCTAATATCAAAGAAATTTTGATCATTTCTACTCCAAAAGATATAGATAGATTTAAGGATATATTCGGAGATGGAAGCGGTTTAGGATTAGATATCCAGTATGCCATACAAAATCATCCAAATGGACTCGCAGAAGCTTTTATAATAGGTGAAAAATTTATAGGAAATGATGACGTTTGTTTAGTGCTTGGCGATAATCTCATATATGGCGAAGGGCTAATAAAACTACTTGAAAATAGCAAACAAAAAGTGGAAAATGACAAAAAGGGGGTTGTGTTTGGTTATTACGTCGATGATGCATCGGCTTATGGCGTTGTTGAATTTGATAAAAATAAAAAGGCTATAAGTATCGAGGAAAAACCAAAAAAACCAAAGAGTAACTATGCTGTAATAGGTCTATATTTTTATCCAAATGACGTCGTACAAATAGCTAAAAATGTTAAGCCGTCAGATAGAGGCGAGCTGGAAATAACGACTATAAATCAAGAGTATCTAAGCCAAGAAAAACTATATGTTGAGGTTTTGGGTAGAGGGTATGCGTGGCTTGATACCGGTACACATGAAAGTTTGCTGGAAGCTAGTAATTTTATAGAGGTAATAGAAAAAAGACAAGGGCTGAAAATAGCTTGTATAGAAGAGATAGCCTATAAAAAGGGGTATATTTCAAAAGAACGGCTAATAGCGTTAGGAAATGAGTTATCTAAAAATAGCTATGGAAAATATCTTCTAAAGGTAGCTAATACATGAAAACCATTTTAGTAACTGGCGGCGCCGGCTTCATAGGGTCAAACTTCGTACCGTATTTTTTAGAAAAGCATCCATACTATCGATTGGTAATTTTGGATCTTCTGACATATGCGGGGAATTTAGAAAATTTAAAAGAGTGTGAAAAAAATCAAAATTATAAATTTATCAAAGGAGATATTTGTAATAGAGAATTGGTAGAATTTATATTTAAAGAATATGATGTGAAGAGTGTTATTCATTTCGCTGCTGAGTCTCATGTGGACAACTCAATAAAAAGTCCAGACGTATTTATACAGACAAATATAAATGGAACTTTTACCTTGGTAGATGTGGCTTATAAGCATTGGATGAAAGGCCCGTTTAGCTATAAGGAGGAGTATAAAAACTCGAGATTTCATCATATTAGCACAGATGAGGTTTATGGAACCCTTGGCCTTGATCCAGATGAACTATTTACCGAAAGAACACCGTATGCACCGAATTCTCCGTATTCAGCATCTAAGGCCTCATCTGATATGATAGTTAGATCATATCATGAGACATATGGACTAAATACGGTAATTACAAATTGTTCAAATAACTATGGTCCAAAACAACACAACGAGAAATTTATACCGACAATTATAAAAAATGCCCTTGAAAAAAAGCCAATACCAGTCTATGGTGACGGCAAAAATATAAGGGATTGGTTATATGTACTTGATCACTGCAAAGGAATAGATGCCGTATTTCATAGCGGAAAAAGTGGTGAAACATATAATATTGGAGGAAGAAACGAAAAGACTAATATAGAAATAGTTAATGCCATTACAACTATTTTGGACAAAGAGGTGCCGATTTCAAATTTCTCATATAAGGATTTAGTCGTATTTGTGAAAGATAGAGCAGGACACGATAGGAGATATGCTATTGATGCGAGTAAGATAGAAAATGAGCTAGGATGGAGAGCGGATGAGAATTTTGATAGCGGAATAGTGAAAACTATCAAGTGGTATTTAAGAAAGTATTAATGTGTATATTAAGGCTTATTGGTGTTGCAAGAAATTTATTATAAAAACTATAATGAAAAACCAACTAAACTTAGCGTAATTACCGCAACTTATAATGCGGATAAATTCTTGCCTAGATTGATAAAAAGTCTAAAAGAGCAAGTCGATAAAGATTTTGAGTGGATCATTTCTGATGGAGCGTCTAGCGATAAGACTTTAGAAATTTTAAAAAATATTGGTGGGATAAATATAAAAGTAATTTCGGGCGAAGACTTTGGGATTTATGATGCTTTAAATAGAGGCATAAAAGCTTGCAATGGAGAATTCTATCTTGTTATCGGTGCTGATGATGAGCTTTATCAAAATGCTATTAAAGATTATAAGAAAGCTATGGAAGATGGTGTAGACATAATAACAGCTTGTATTGATACTGATAATGGCAAAATTGAGCCAAATGGCGGACCAAGATGGCTAAAGGCACAAGCTCACTACATCTCTGGACATGCTGTAGGCTCAATATACCGCACAAGTCTTCATCAAAAACTTGGTTACTATTCAAGAAAATTTCCAATAGCGGCAGATCAGCTATTTGTATTGACTGCTGCAAATTATGGAGCAAAGATAAAAGTTGTAAAAAGTATTGTCGGTAAATTTTCAAATGATGGAGTTAGTAGTATTGATATGTTAGGAACTCTTTGTGAATTTTACAGAGTTCAGGTGGTGATGGGCGAAAATAAATTTTTACAAACCGTCCTATTTATTTTAAGACTTATTAAAAATTTTAGAAAATTATAAAGATGTATAAATGAAAGACTACGATGTTTCTATAATAGTTCCCATATATAATGTGGAGAAATATATAGAAAAATGTGCAACTACGCTTTTAGAGCAAAACTATAACAATATAGAGTATATTTTTGTAAATGATTGCACTCCAGATAGTTCTATGAAAATTTTGAAGGATATTATTGAAAGATACCCAAATAGAAAAAACCATGTAAAAATTATTAATAAAATAAAAAATGAGGGCTTACCGCAAGCTAGAAAAAGTGGGTTGAAAATATCAAGTGGCAAATACATTTTACATGTAGATAGTGACGACTGGGTCGATAAAGATATGGTAAGTTCTTTGATTAATGAAGCTAGAAAAAGTTATGCAGACATAGTTTGTTTTGACTATATTAAAGAATTTAATAAAAAAAGCGTTGTAAAAAGTTTTTTTTATACAAAAAATCATCCAAAGTCTAATTTGAACTTCGTAAAAGCTATTTTATCTCATGAAATTTCTGTTTCCATGTGTGATAAATTGGTTAAAAGAGAGCTTTATGAAAATGTTGAATTTCCACATTTTTCGCACTGTGAAGATAGTTTTGTAAATTTACAACTTTTTTATGAAGCAAAAAAAATTACTCATATTACAAAACCATTTTATCACTACAGGACAAATCCTAATTCGCTTTCTAGTAGTTTTTCAAATAATAAAAAAGCCCTTGGTGATTTTGCTGATTTTAGCATAGCTGTAAAGAAATTTTTGATACAAAAAGATCTTTTTGATGAATATTTTAAATTTCACATTCCTACTATTTTAAAATTTACTTTGGATTATTCTGAAAGCGATTTTAAAAAACAAATAATTGCTATATGCCCGGAAGCAAATAATATAAAATACGTTTTTCAAATCAATAGAAATATAATCTATAAAATTTTATATAGCACAGTCTTTATAGGGTTCCCGCAAATTTTTGTTTTTGCAAAAAAAGTATTTATTAAGCTTAGAAATTTTTAGATTCATATGATCGGAGTTGCTATGAAAATTTTTATAATCGGTAATGTCTCGTCTATGATGATAAATTTTAGAGAAGAACTCATAAAACTACTTGTATCAAAAGGGCATGATGTCTACTGTTTAGTTAGTGACTACAATGAAAAAAGTAGAAAAAAAATAATCTCATTGGGTGCAAAACCGCTTGACCATACTTTAAATACAAAAGGGCTAAATCCATTTAAAGATCTTATTGCGACATATGATTTGGTTAAACTATTTAGGCAATATAGGCCAGATGCGATTTTTTCTTTTTTTGTTAAGCCAGTCATTTTTACAACTATAGCCGCAAAAATAGCAAGAGTGCCAAGAATAGTAGGCATGATAGAAGGGCTCGGCGGGGCTTTTACAGTTCATAAAAATGGGCAAACAAAAAAGGCGAAAATCATCAAAACTATACAAGTTCTTTTGTATAAAATTTCACTACCATCTCTTGACGAGCTTATATTTTTAAATAATGACGATAAAAAGGATTTGATTGATAGATTTGATATAAAAGTAAAGTCCATAAATATATTAGGCGGTATAGGTGTTGATCTTGATAAATTCTCATATACTAAAGCACCTATTGATCCTATAAATTTTATTTTTATAGCAAGGCTTCTTGCAGAAAAAGGAATATTTGAGTATTTAGAGGCAGCTAAAATCGTAAAAGAAAAATATAAAGATGTAAAGTTTTATATATTTGGTAGTTTTGATGAGCACAATCCGTTTGGATTAACGCAAGAAGAGCTAAAACCTTATCTTGATAGTGACGTAGTTATATATCCTGGCTTCGTAAATGATATAAAAGAACGGATAGTAAATAGTTCCATTTTTGTCTTGCCCTCGTATTACAGAGAAGGTGTACCAAGAAGTACGCAGGAAGCCATGGCGATAGGAAGGGCAGTAATAACCACAAATAGTGTAGGATGTAGAGAAACTGTTGAAGATGGAGTAAATGGATTCTTGGTGCCACCATTCGATAGTAAAATTTTGGCACAAAAGATGACTTATTTTATACAAAATCCAGATATGATAGTCCAAATGGGTATAGAAAGCAGAAAAATAGCTGAAGTAAAATTTAATATAAATGAAAAGAATGAAAGACTTGCAAAGATTATTATTGGAAAATAGCACATTACTATTTTTAACTTTTTTAATTTATAGTATTAAAGATTTTAATTTAAAAATTTAGGCTTATCTTTAGCGGGCTTATCATAATTTAAATAATAAAACCAAGACAAGCTCGCTAGTTTTCTAAGCTAGACTTCTATCCCGTTAGTCCATTAACTAGTTTTTATATTGTTCTTATTGGCCTTTTGTTTTAAAAATTCCTATTCATCTTTTGTAGGTTTATACTCACCTTTGAAGAATTTTTAGCATCAATCTTTTACTCTAGATATTCTCTTTGTAAATTTTTATATGTTAGCTTCCAGTATTCAAGATAATTTCTAAAGCTAGTGCTATATCCTACATCATAGTGATAGCTTGCACATTTTGGCTCTTTATCGCTATCAAGGAGTTTTTATGACGACATGTGAGTTACCGATATTGACCGGGTAGTTTTCATTTTTACCTATAACTGCGAAGCAAGCGTTAGCTAATTCTAATTTTATCCATTACATTTACTGCTTATAAATAAATTTAATTACTAAAGAATTAAGCTAAATAAAATAGAAAATAAAATATAATCCCAAATCTTTGGTCCCGTAGCTCAGTTGGTAGAGCACTACCTTGACATGGTAGTGGTCGATGGTTCGAGTCCATTCGGGGCCACCACTTCTAATAAAATATCCTAAACAAGAGATTAAAAAATTAATTATTAGTAAATTTTCTAAAGATGCGGTAAAGATTTATTTCAAATAATCTTTCACATCATACTCTTTGCCAGCATCGTGATCTTTTAAAAGCTTTGCCACGATAGGGCTTAAAATGATGATGGCAATTAAATTTGGTACGACCATCAAGCCATTAAACATATCTGCTAGGCTCCAGACAAAATCAACCTTTTGTAAGCTTCCCAAAAATACAAAAACGACTACTAAAATTTGAAAAGCTCTGACCGCCTTTGCGCCAAAAAGGTAGCGCACATTGATCTCAGCAAAGTAGTACCATCCAAGAATCGTTGTAAATGCAAAGAAAAATAGGCAAACAGCTACAAAACTATATCCGCCAACCTTACCAAAGATATGCGATGAGAAAGCCTCTTGTACTAAGGTTATCCCTGTAAAGACTGCTTTGCCATTTTCAAAGCTAATAACATTTGCAGTAAGCACTACAAAAACGGTGATATTTAAAACAATAAAAGTATCTACAAATACACTCATTATGCCAAGCACTGCTTGATCGACTGGGTGTTTGACGTTAGCTGCAGCGTGTGCGTGTGGAGTTGAGCCCATGCCAGCTTCGTTGCTAAAAAGACCCCTTGCTATGCCGTATCTCATCGCAGCTGCTATGCTAGCTCCAGTCGCTCCACCCCACGCAGCTGAAGGATCAAATGCTGCTTTGTAGATAAGCAAAACTGCATCTGGAATTTCGTGAAAATTTAAAGCGATAATGATTAGTCCAACACCTACATAAAGTAAAGCCATCAAAGGCACGATCTTTTCAGCCACTCTTGCGATCGCCTTTACGCCACCTATAAAGATGACCGCGCAGACAATTGCTAAAAAAGCTCCAGTTATCCACTGAGGTATACCAAAGGCACCTTTAAAGCCGTCTGAGATCGAGTTTGCTTGCACCATATTGCCGATAAAGCCAAGTGCGATAATGATAGCGATAGCGAAAAATCCAGCTAAAATTTTTGCCCATTTTCCCTTTAATCCACGACTTATATAAAATGCCGGACCGCCTATCGTGTGACCGCTATCGTCTTTTGTACGGTAAATTTGAGCTAGGCAAATTTCAGCAAAATTTGTAGCCATGCCTAAAAATGCAGCGCACCACATCCAAAATATCGCTCCAGGACCACCCATGATAAGAGCTGTTGTCGCACCTACTAGATTGCCAGTGCCAACTTGTGCGGCGATCGCAGTTGCAACTGCTTGAAACTGGCTCATACCGGCTTTGCCAGCAGCTTCGCCGTGAAGTGAGAAATTCCCAAAAAGCTCTTTTAGACCCATTTTAAACTTAAAAATTTGAACAAACCCAAGCCTAATAGTAAAAAATAGTCCAGTGCCGCAAAGTAGGGTAATAAGGAAGTATGGTCCCCAAAGAAATGAATTTATACTTTCAACACAATTATTTAAAATTTCAGCAAAATTTGTAGGCATTTTCTTGACTTTCATTGGTGTAGTTTAGAGAGCGAGTATATTTAAAAAAATATAAAATTAGAATAAATAAGAAAAATTTTTTAGCTTGGCTTAAAATTTTGTACTAGTTTTCGGCTTACTCGCGATGAACTTGCTTTTACTAGCAAGATTTTACGACCAATATTTTTACGCTCTAAGGCGTTTTTTGATTGATAATTTCTAAATTTATTTCACAATGAAGGTTTAGAATGGCTAAAATTATTTCTTGATTTTTGGATTTTAAAATTAGGTTTTTATGCGTTTTAGACAGCTTTTAAGAGAAATTTGCAATCTTTATTGCGTGGATATAACTTGGCAAAACGTATTTAGCTCTTAGTTTTGCTAAAAATTTTTTCAAAAGCGTTTAAAAGGCTTTGACGCTAAATTTTACTTCATTGTTATTTGCTGATTTGCCATATTTTGTCCGCTGCTTGGCCTACCGATAGCCACGCTCTACGCTAAATTTTTCTAGCCGATCGCCGCCCAAAGCTGTTTAAAAATTTCTGGAAATCTGCTTGCTCTGCCATAAGCTGTCGTTAATCTGCTCCAACGTCTTCTATCTTTAAATTTAAAACAGACCTTTCAACTTGACAGAGTAAAGCCTAATATTTAACCCTTGAATTTTATTTTCTCTAGCCACTCATTTAGCGTTTTTTCAAAGCCTATGCCTTTGCTTTTGTAAAAAACGAGCGGTTTCTCTAGATATTTTTGCTCGACCCAGCCGCCAAAATCATGCGGATAAAGGTAGTCTTTGCTCTCTTTTGTGTGATTTTTTAGATATGGCGGGATCTTTAAAATTTCCTCGCTTTGCACGTATTTTAGGGCAGCATTTATTGCATTGTAGCTGGAGTTTGACTTTGGCGAGCTGGCTAGATAGATGGCGCACTGAGCCAGTATGATCCTAGCCTCTGGAAAGCCTATCTCTTTTACCGTACTAAGCGTGCTGGCGGCTAAATTTAGTGCATTTGGGTTTGCATTGCCGATGTCTTCGCTGGCAAATATCGCCATCCTTCTAGCGATGAAGTCCGCACTCTCGCCAGAGTCTATGAGCCTTGCGAGATAGTATATGACGGCATTTTCGTCGCTTCCACGCAGGCTTTTTATAAAAGCACTTGCTAGCTCGTAGTGCGTGTCATCCTCTTTTGCTCCCTCTTTTAGGGCATTTTGACGTAGTGTTTTTAAATTTTCTAGGCTCACGTTTTCATCAAGTGTGACGGCAAATTCAAGTAAATTTAGCATAGCTCTTGCGTCGCCGCCACTACTTTTAAATAAATATTCCTTGGCTTCATCATCTATGCTAAAAGAAATTTGCTCCCTGATCTTGCCAAGAAGCTCCTCAAAGTCGCTACTACTAAGCGGTCTAAACTCAAAGAGCATAGAGCGACTTCTGATGCCTGAGCTTAGTGTGAAAAAAGGATTTTCCGTGCTAGCGCCGATGACTAGGGCTTTGTAGTTTTCCATGGGGATTAGCAGTGCTTCTTGTTGGGTTTTGCTAAGCCTGTGGATCTCGTCTATGAAAAAGAGTGGCTTATTTAGGGCATTTTCGTAGTTTTTTAAAATTTTGCGAAAGTCATCTATCTTTAAATTTCCGCCGTCAAACTCATAAAAGTCGTAGTTTGCGCCGCTTGCCACAGCCCTTGCAAAGCTCGTCTTGCCACAGCCTGCTGGACCATAAAAGATGGAGTGCGGGATCTTGCCGGCGGCTATAAATTTTAAAAAAGCTGCTTTAACCGCCTTTTGTCCGCAAATTTCATCCAAGTTTTTTGGTCTAAACATCAGTGCAAGTGAGTTCAAATTTATTCCTTTACCGCTTTTGGCAAAATTTTGGCCTTAGCGCTAAGGCTCTCTATCTTTAGCTCGTAAATTTTTATGATTTTTAGCCCATACTGCGCCGCTGTTTCAAAGGTGTTCATCGCATAAGCTGTGTACTTTAGGCTGAGAATTTTTAAAATTTCATATTTTTTAGCTTCGTCTGTGATCTCGTAAACTTTAGTTTTTGCGATGGCACTTTTGTACTCAGTCGTAAAAACCTTGCCTCCAAGTACCTTGCCATCGTCTTTTATTGCATCTAGCTCGCTTTCGCTTAGATGCGGGACTTTGTTAAAACTAACGCAGACAAACTCCACTTTTCGTCCATCTTGAAGTAGTTTTGCCTTACAGCCAGCGGTAGCTCCGTGTATAAAAATGCTTTCACCAACTCTAACAGGCGAGATCGGTACGCTAAAAATTTCTCCCTCATCATCCACACATGAAATTACTGCATATTCACATTCATCTATGATTTTTAAGCCATCTTCACGGCTCAGCTCTCTATCTTTTCGTCTCATTTTTTATCCTTTTTTTGAAAGAGCATTTTAAAATTTAAGTGCTTAAAGGCTAGTATAACGCAAAAATTTCAAGGAAAAACATGAGAAAAATAGCTATTTTTGCCATTTTGCTTGGCGTAAATTTAGTCCATGCAAACGATGTTTGCAATGAATATATCAAGCAAAGTAGGCTCTATCTTGATGAGCTTTATGCCAAAGAGAGCAAGCGACTTGCAAATGACGAAAAGGCGTTAAGGCTTTTTGAGCTTAAATTTGATGAGTTTAAACAAAGACAAAGCGGCCAAGAAGCCATAATTTTACAAAACAAAGATGAGAAATTTTGCAAAAGAAAGCTTGAAGAGACAAATAAACTTTTAAATGATCTAAAAAAATAGATCAAATTTTTACGTTTAGATCCCAGTCTATTGGCGTTTTGCCGTGGTTTGCTAGGTAGATATTTGCCTTTGAAAAGTGCCTGCAGCCAAAAAATGCTCCACGAGCCAGCGGACTTGGGTGGGCTGCCTCTAAGATGAGGTGCTTGCTAGCGTCTATAAGTGGTGCTTTTGCCTTGGCTGGGTTGCCCCAAAGCATAAAAACTACGTTTTGTAAATTTTCGCTTATCTTTTTTATGACGGCGTCTGTAAAGCCCTGCCAGCCAAAGCTAGCGTGAGAATTTGCCACTCCAGCGCTAACGCTTAAAGTTGAGTTTAGTAGTAGTACGCCTTGCTTTGCCCACTTTGTAAGATCGCCGCTATTTGGCTCTTTTATGCCAAGATCAGCGTAAATTTCTTTATAAATATTTACAAGACTTGGTGGGACTTTTACGCCACTAGGCACTGAAAAGCTTAGCCCCATGGCTTGATTTGCGCCGTGGTATGGATCTTGGCCTAGGATGACGACTTTGACAGAGCGAAATGGCGTTAGGTTAAATGCATTAAATATAAGCGCACTTGGTGGATAGACGGTGCCAGTGCTCTTTGCTTTTAAGAAATTTTCTTTGATACGCGCGAAATTTTCACTCAAAAACTCATCTTTTAGCACTTCTTTCCAGCCTGGCTCGATCTTTATACCATCTAAATTTATCTGCATTTTCCTGCCTTTTGTAAGTTTTAGCAGTATAATTTTAACTAAAAATTTATCCAAAGGAAAGAGCTGTGTCTGAGCAAATTTTTAATAAGATCCACGATCTTCTTAGCAATAATGAAGCTAAATTTAAAGTTCTAAACCATGAGAGTGCGACCACTTCAGAAGAGGTAGCAAAACTTAGGGGAACAAAGATGAGCCAAGGCGCAAAGGCTCTAGTTTGCTCTATAAAAGGAGTAGATGAGGAAAAATTTAGGCAAATTTTTAAAGATGAAAATGTGCTAAATGATTATTTGCTAAGCGATGAAAAGCCAGCGATGAAGGCTGGTAAAACTTATATTTTGGCTATTTTGCCAGCCGATATGCAAGCAAATCTTGATAGCTTGACACAAAAATTTGACGGCAAAAGGGCAAGCCTAGCTAGTCCAGATGAAGTTTTGGCATTGACAGACTGTGTTTTTGGTTCAGTGCCACCATTTAGCTTTCATAAAAATTTACACATTGTAGTTGATGAAAGGTTGCTACAAAGAAACGATGAGATCGCATTTAATGCGGGACTACTTGATAGATCGATCATTTTAAATACAAAAGATTATAAGAAGATAGTACGACCAACGCTAATAAATTTTGCAGAATAAAAAAAGTGCTAGGCTAACCACTTCCTAGCACTAAATATTGTCGGGAGAAAAATGAATTTAAATAATGCAAAGACGAGAAATTGCTAAATTCATTTCAAGAACAAATATTATCAGGCATAATCTTAAAGTATAATAAATTATATAAATAAAAAGCTTTAAATTTAGGGATTTATATATTTAAATATAAATATATATATTTCATAAATAAATTTATATATCAAAGCTTGTGGATTTAAAAAGAATTTATAAAAATTTGCTTAGTAAATATTAAGTTTAGCTTAAAGCCCATTTCGATAAAATCCTTAATCGTTCTTTTATCGTAAAAAAGACAATTTGATATAAGGAAAAACAATGAGCGATATCATCGCATACAAACTAAATGGCGAAATAGTCGATACACAAAGTATCGCAGGGCGTGAAAGTGGTGCTGAGCCTATCTATTTTGACAACTCAAAAGAAGCACTACACGTTATCAGACACTCCTGTGCACACCTCATGGCACAAGCTATCAAATCACTCTATCCAAAGGCGAAATTCTTTGTCGGACCAAACGTAGAAGATGGATTTTATTATGATTTTAGAGTTGATGATGAGGGCACGAAGCTAGGCGAGAGCGATCTAGCAGCGATCGAAGAAAAAATGAAAGAGCTTGCTGAGAAGAAATTTGACATAGTCAAAACTTGCTCGACCAAAGCTAATATGAGTGAAAAATTTAAAGACGACGATCTAAAACAAGAGGTCTTAAAAAGAATTCCAGATGGCGAAGTGAGTAGCTATTCGCAAGGCGATTTTGAAGATCTTTGCCGTGGACCACACGTACCAAATACTAAATTTTTAAAATTTTTCAAGCTTACACGCGTGGCTGGAGCTTATCTTGGAGGCGATGAGAGCCGTGAGATGCTAACTAGAATTTATGGCACAGCTTATGCAGATAAAGAGAGTTTAAAAGAGCACATCCGCATCATCGAAGAGGCCAAAAAGCGTGACCATAGAAAGCTTGGTACCGAGATGAAACTATTTACTTTTGATGAAGAAGTGGGTGGTGGCTTGCCGATCTGGTTACCAAATGGTGGACGCTTGCGCTCTAAGTTAGAGCAAATTTTATACAAAGCCCATCGCGACCGTGGCTACGAGCCAGTGCGTGGGCCAGAGCTTTTAAAAGCTGACGTGTGGAGAAGAAGCGGTCACTACGCAAACTATAAAGAAAATATGTACTTTACGACGATCGATGAGGCAGAATACGGCATCAAGCCAATGAACTGCGTTGGTCACATCAAAGTTTATCAAAGTGATATCAGGTCTTACCGCGATCTACCGCTTAAATTTTTCGAATACGGCGTCGTGCATCGCCACGAAAAAAGCGGCGTTTTACACGGACTTTTCAGGGTACGTGAATTTGCCCAGGATGACTCACATATCTTTTGTATGCCGAGCCAAATCAAAGAAAATATCCTAGAAATTTTAAAATTCGCTGGCAAAATAATGGAAAATTTCGGCTTTCATTACGAGATGGAAATTTCAACTAAGCCTGCAAAAGCGATCGGCGGAGATGAAATTTGGGAAACTGCGACCAAAGCACTAAAAGAAGCGCTTGATGAAAACGGTTTTAAATACGGTATCGACGAGGGCGGTGGTGCATTTTATGGACCAAAGATCGACATCAAAATCACCGATGCACTTAAAAGAAAATGGCAGTGCGGCACGATCCAGGTTGATTTTAACTTGCCAGAGCGCTTTGATCTAGGCTACATCGACGCAAATAACGAAAGACAACGCCCCGTAATGCTACATAGAGCCTTACTCGGTAGTTTTGAGAGATTTATAGGAATTTTACTTGAGCACACTGCTGGTGAGCTACCATTTTTCATAGCTCCAACGCAGGTTGTCATCGTACCTATTAGTGACGCGCATTTAGACTACGCAAAAGAAATTTCACGTGAGCTAAGAAAGATCAACGTCGATAGTGAGATCGCAAGTAAAAATGAGAGTTTAAATAAGAGAATAAGAACGGCAGAAAAACAAAGGGTGCCTATGATAGTCGTGCTAGGAGACAACGAAGTAGCGAATAAAAGCGTTGCATTGCGCGACAGACAGGCTAGGACGCAGAGTGATATGAGCTTGGCGGAATTTATAAATTTAACGAAGGAGAAACTTAGTGAGGTACATTTTTGAGTAAGGAAAATGAAGTATTGCTCAATGAGGACATAAGGGCGAGAGAGGTAAGATGTGTAGGGGATGATGGCACGGCATACGGTGTCATCTCAAGAGATGAGGCTTTAGAGATCTCAAATAAGCTTGGGCTTGATCTAGTGCTTATAGCGCCAGATGCGAAGCCGCCAGTTTGCAAGATAATGGACTATGGTAAATTCCGTTATCAGCAAGAGAAAAAGCAAAAAGAAGCCAAGAAAAAGCAAAAAACCATCGAGATAAAAGAGATAAAACTCTCTGTCAAGATCGCCCAAAACGATATAAACTACAAGGTTAAACACGCAAGCGAGTTTTTGCAAGATGGCAAACACGTTAAATTTCGTGTCTTTTTAAAGGGTCGCGAGATGAGCACACCAGAAGCTGGCGTAGCTATGCTTGAGAAGGTCTGGGAAATGATAAAAAATGAAGCTGATCGCGATAAAGAACCTATGATAGAAGGTCGTTATGTAAATATGCTTGTAACTCCAAAAAAGGGTTAAATTTTCACAAAGAGCAGGCTCTAGGGCTTACTCTTTGTTACATTAAATTTTTTTAATACAAAAACTTACAAATAATTATTTTCTAAAAATCCTCTCATTTTATATTTGCTGAATTTACGCAAAGGCGTTTGCAGGGTTGATACGGCTTACGGTTAAATTTTGTAGAATAAATTTAGGAGTGAATTAATTTAGTAAATTTCGATCTTTGTTTGCTGGAGTTTACCCGCTTTGTTATCGCTCGCATGAGTATTATGCTGAAAATAATCTAGGCAAATCGACTTTCTTTGCGAGCTTACAAATTTTTAGTGCTTACGTGAGTGTTTTTAAGCTAAATTTTGCCTAATATCTAGCTAAATTTGGCAATGAGATATCGCTTTAATAATGCTTTTTACAAAAAGCTTTGGCTACTCTTGGTTTTATGTGACGACCAAATTTGATGAGAAATTTGCTTGTTCATGGATTAAATGTAGCAAATTTTAATTTTTGCTTACTAGAATTTGCTCCATCCTCTTTCTGCCAACCATTACATAGACACTTTGCTGAAATTCGACTAGGTAAGAGCTCGCTTGAAAGAGTAAATTTGATAACTTTTTTCGAGTTGTAAATTAATGGTGCCTGTGCGAGAGTTATAAGCTAAATTTCGCCTAGCAGCTGTATAAATTTGCTAAAAAATTCGCTTGTTTATAGTTTAAATTTATAAAAGAGAATTTAGGCTGGGTGAGCATAAATTTATTAAATTTTATAAGCCATTTCTTGGCAAAAATCAAATGTCCTATAATCTGCTTGGATAAAATTTAGTATTTGCTCATTCTCTGTAAGGACTTCTTCATTTTGCCTTGTTATATCGATGCCAGCTAACACTATAAAAATTTCTTGCTCGCAACGCGCTTGCTACAAATTTCTTCATCTTTAAACAGCCACACATAAACATACCACTCGTGCAATCAAGCAAAAGCATCCATGGCAAAAACTTTCAAATTTGTTGCACAAACCTCGCCACTCCACCATTTGCCACCACGCCAGCTTTTTTGACAAAATTTCTATTAAATGCTCTAAAAATAGTGATCTGCTCGCCACCTTAGTATCAATATTTTAAATTTAGGCGAGCTTCAAATCCACATCTATCACACCACCACGAATTTGTCAAAACGAACGCTGCATAAAATACTTCAAACTAGCGTAAATTTGATAGTTTGTCAGTAAAATTTGCTATACAAAAGGCAAACTCTCTTTTAGCTAAAAGCCCAAACTTATTTCATATTGATTTACGTCCAAATTTAACTTGGACGTAAATTTATAGAGCCAAGAGTAAAATCAGCCCTACACATACCCTTGATCTATCATCGCATCGGCCACTTTTCTAAAGCCCGCGATATTTGAGCCAAGCACCAGATTTCCCTCGTCGCCAAACTCCTTGCTAGTCTCGTAGCTAAGCTCAAAGATATGATTCATGATGCCGTGTAGTCTGCGATCGACCTCCTCAAAGCTCCACGAAGTCATACCAGCGTTTTGCATCATCTCAAGGCCCGACGTGCCCACGCCGCCCGCGTTTGCCGCCTTTGCCGGAGCGAAGTAAAAATCCTTTTGCACTAGCATAAAATTTATCGCATCAAGCGTGCTTGGCATATTTGCGCCCTCAGCCACGAAGCGACAGCCGTTAGCGTAGAGCGTCTTGATGTCGGCTAGGTGAAGCTCGTTTTGCGTCGCGCACGGAAACGCTCCATCGCACGGCACGTCCCACACGCCGTTTCTACCCTCTTTGTACTCGCTCACGCTTACGTATTTTGCGCTCGGTCTAAATTTAACGTATTCGCTAAGGCGCGCGCGTTTTACTTCTTTTAGCTCTTTAAGTACCGCTAGATCTATGCCCTCTGCGTCGTAAACGTATCCGTTTGAATCAGAAACCGTTATAGGCAGCGCGCCTACTTGATAGAGCTTTTCTACCGTGTAGATGGCGACGTTTCCGCTACCGCTTATGCTGCACTTTTTGCCCTCTAGCCCAAGGCCTGCTTTTTGCAGCATGTTTTGCGTAAAATAAACTAACCCGTATCCGGTCGCCTCCGTGCGCACTAGGCTGCCGCCCCAGTTTAGGCCTTTGCCAGTTAGGATGCCGTCAAATCTGCCCGTGAGCTTTTTATACTGCCCAAACATATAGCCTATCTCGCGCGCGCCCACACCGATGTCGCCTGCGGGCACGTCCACGGTGTTGCCGATGTGGCGGTATAGCTCGCTCATAAACGCTTGGCAAAAGCGCATTATCTCGCCCTCGCTCTTGCCTTTTGGATCAAAGGTGCTGCCGCCTTTTGCGCCGCCGATATTTACGCCCGTGAGCGAGTTTTTAAAAATTTGCTCAAATCCTAGAAATTTTAGCACGCCAAGATCCACGCTAGGATGCAGTCTGATGCCGCCTTTATAGGGGCCGACGGCTGAGTTAAACTGCACGCGGTAGCCGTTATTTACCTGCGGTCTGCCGTCATCGCCCGTGTACGTGACGCGAAAGATCACCGTGCGCTCAGGGATGACGATGCGTTCTAGGATCGCGTGTTTTTGGTACTTGCTCTCTCTTTTTATAAGCGGCTCGAGGCTGTTTAAAACCTCGGTCGCAGCCTGGACAAAGACGCCTTGACCCGGATTGGTCTTTTTTATCCACTCCATCGTTTTTTCGATGTACTCGCTCATTTTGGCTCCTATTCGTCAAATTTTCGTAGTTGAATATTAACTCTCCTAGAAAAAATTTTTATTTAAATTTATTTTTATATTTTTATTTTAGGCAATGAGCGTTACATATCGAAACTAAATTTATAAAAAGTGGTTTTTGTTTCGATCGCTGGGATAAATTTATAAAAGAGAATTTAGGCTGAGTGGAGCCTAAATTTACTAAATTTGCGCCATCTCTTGCCAAAGATCAAGTGCTGTGTCGTCTGCTTGGACAAATTTTAGGATTTGCTCGGTTGATGGCAGGGTTTCTTCACTTAGCCTTGCTATATCGATGCTAGCAAGTGCTATGAAAAATTTCTCAAAGTCGTTTGCGACGCACCTGCTGCAAAGCTCCTCATCTCCAAAGAGCCATGCATAGACCGCGCCACTCGTGCAATCAAGCAAAAATATCCACGGATCACCCACGGCAAAGACTATTAAATTTAAAGGGCGAGCTTCACCTTGCCACCATTTGCCACCAAACTCATCTACGCTATTTAGTCGTACTATCTCGCTTGCATAGTCGCCTCTAGAGCCAAATTTGACATTGCAAATTTCAAAATTTCCAAGGTCAAATTTGCTTAAAAGCTTTATAAATTTAGCTGGGAAATTTACGCCAAGAGCTTCTTGTGCGTTTTTAAGTGCTTGTGTGGTAGCTTGAACATCATTTTGAAGCAAGAGCCTCATGCCAGTCATACCCTCTTGCTCTAGTGGCAAAAAAATTTGATCTAACTTTTGAGCGATTTCATCTAGCTTTAAAAACATATCAGTCCTTTAATTTGCTAAATTTTGGCAAATTTTATCAAATTTATTTCAGCGTGCTTTTAATTTTGGCTCATTTGTTACCAAATTTAGACCATGATCTTCATAAATTTAAGAAGCTGGCATAGATAACTAAAAAACTAGCAATCACTAAATGTGAGATGTTACAAAGGGTTAATGATGAGGTAAATTGGCTTGGTAAAGCCGTGTAGCCCATAAAAGAGATTTATGACGATGCTAAAATATACGAACTTGAGCGCTTTTGCGTACGAATTAGCTCGCCGCTTATAGTGGAGTGTAAAGAAATTTTGGACGGCGCATCGTTCAAAAGTGGAGCAAAAGATAAAAAACTTAAATGGGGGTGTGCCGCCTAAAGATCAGGGCACAAGGATAGGCAAAACCGTCTGGTGGCTAAAGCTTGGCGCATATCTCTACACGCTAGTTTTTCTATGTGAGGGAGTGCTTTGCTTTGGCACTGCTGACAAGGGCGGACATCTCTATGCTATCGAGGCAAAAAGTGGCGAGGTGATGTTTAAATTTAAAACAAGTGGCGCGGAGCATTTTCCTTGAGTCGATAGTTAAATTCTACTCGCAAACAACAAAAATAAGCCAATTTTGATAAGCGCTAGAAATGGCTTGCTACTAAAAAAGATAGAGTTTGAAAATTTTGGCTTAGTTACAGATCAGATCATGTCAGTAGACTCTACGTTATGGCAAATGATAAAGCTAAGACGTACGCAGTTTGCGCGAGGATTTAGCCTTGGCGAAATTTATCGCCAAAGCCGTAGTGTGAGATAAAATTATCTCTTCTTTTTATATCTTTTTATCGCCTCTACGATGACTTCTTCTAGGTCGTCGTTTGGCTCTTTGTTCATATCATCATAGGTGTTTTCAAGGATAGTTTTTAAGTTTTTCTCAACGTAGCTAGTATCGAAAAATCCCCTTCTAAACTCCTTGCTTTTGCTGATCGTTAGCAAAAATGGGATGATAGTTCGTACGCCTTCTATGGTAAATTCTTCAAGTGCTCTTTCAAGCTTATTTACCGCCAGATCGTAGTCGGTCGCCTTTACGATCAGCTTTGCGATTAGTGAGTCATAAAATGGCGGTATGGTGTAGTCTTTATAGACGTGGCTATCGACGCGCACAGATGGGCCAAGAGCTGGGTAGTAGCCCTCGATCGTGCCTGGTGCTGGTATGAAATTTTCCCAGACATTTTCAGCCGTGATCCTAGCCTCTATCGCGTAGCCACGTGGTTTGATATCGCTTTGCTCTATCTCTAAAATTTCACCCGCAGCGATTCTTATTTGTCTAACAACTAGGTCATGGCCTGTGATCTCTTCGGTGATGCCGTGCTCCACCTGGATACGAGTGTTCATCTCCATGAAGTAAAAGTTATTGTAGTCATCTAGCAAAAACTCGATAGTTCCTACGTTTGAGTAGCCCACAGCCTTTGCAGCAGCCACTGCGGTTACACCCATGATCTTTCTTAAATTTTCGCTGATAGATGGGCAAGGTGCGATCTCGATGATCTTTTGGTGGCGCCTTTGGATAGAGCAGTCACGCTCGCAAAGGTGGATGATATTGCCGTAGTTATCGCCTAAAATTTGAAACTCAATGTGACGAGGATTTACGACAAGCTTCTCCATAAAAACTTCATCGTTGTTAAAGTAGGTCTTTGCCTCTCTGGTACAAGACTCAAAGGCATCTTGCATATCTTCTTCCTGCCAAACTTCTCTGATGCCACGGCCACCACCACCACCGCTTGCTTTTAAGATGACTGGGTAGCCGATGCGTCTAGCGTGCTCTTTTATAGCGTCCATGCTCTCGTCATTTAGCTTTTCTGTGCCTGGAACGATTGGTATGCCGTTTCTCTTCATCAGGTATCTTGCGATATTTTTATCACCCATTTTTCTGATCACTTCAGCCTTTGGACCGATAAAGATAAGCCCAGCGTCCTCGACCGCCTTTGCAAATTCGTAGTTTTCGCTTAAAAAGCCGTATCCTGGGTGTATCGCGTCAGCCCCGCACTCTTTAGCAAGCTTTACGATCGCTTTGGCGTCAAGATAGCCTTTGATCGGATCTTCGCCCACTTGATAGGCCTCATCAGCGATCCTCACATGTAAGCACTCGCTATCTGGCGCTGTGTAAATTCCTACGCTTTGAATGTGTAAATCCCTACAAGCTCTGACTATCCTAACTGCGATCTCACCACGATTTGCGATAAGAATTTTATGTATCATAGGCTATCCTTTTTGAGTTTTGCTTATCATATAACTATTCGTTTTATTTTTAGATAAATTTATTAAGTGTAGTTTTAAAATTTGAGTGCAAAGGCTAAATTTACACTCAAATTTGTCTATCTATTGATGATTTGTGGAAAAGGCGTGGCTAGGGCTTTTTTACTAAAATCTTGAGACTCGATCGTGAAATTTGTAGCAAATCTTTGAATGCCCTCTTTTTTATAAGCACGCCTTTGAATGGTAAAAAGGACTAAATTTCCGCCCTGTTTGGTGTAGCGATATATCGAGTGCTCCGCTGTTGGCATACCATTTAGATTTGAAAATATCGTGATATCAAGATAAATTTCATTTGCCAGTGAACCCTTTTTATAAGCCACTTTTAGCCCTTTTGCTTTTAGCTCTTTTAGATCATTTATCTTTTGCTCGACTGCTTGCTCTGGCGTAGCGTCAAATTTAAGGGTATTTAGCGATAGCATATAGCTAAAACTATCTAGTTTCTCACCAGGAAGCAAATACTCCTGCGTGAATAAATTTGGCACAGGTTTGGCTGAACTTGCTAGCGAGTAGAGTCTGTTGTCAAATTTTATCTGCATTGGCTCAAAATACTGAGTAGCTGCGAGCAAGAGGGCTGGCAAAGCGATAAATGCTAAAATTTTCTTCATCAAATTCCTTTAAAATGGATTTACTATCATGACCCAGATGATGATGAGCATCGCGATAGTTGGCACTTCGTTGTAAGCTCTAAAGAAGATGCCACTTTTGTTACAGCGCTTTTCTTTGAGCTGCTTCATGTAGCGTCCAAGGTCTAGGTGATAGATAGCCATTAAGATGACAACTAAAATTTTGACATGGATGTGACCAGTTTTTATAAGATCAGGCATCGCTATAAGTATCAATATACCAGTTACAAATGAGCCAATCAGTGCGACCCAACCGATGTAGTGATACATCTTGTACTCCATCACTTCGACCACTTTTACAAAGTCTGGCTTGTCCATGTTTTCTACGTGATAAACGTAGAGCCTTGGCTGATAAAACAGTACTGCCATCCACGAGATGAAAAACAAATAGTGGAGGTATTTTAAGTAAAGATAATATTCTGCCATAACGTCTCCTTATCTAAAAAGTATCTCTTTTCTAGCTTCAAATTCAGCCTTGCTGATCGCACCATTCTCAAAAAGTTCGTAAAGTCTTTTTAAGTCCTCTTCTTTATCTTTTAGTTTTAGTCTCTCTTTTAGCTCGATCTTTTGTAAATTTTTATCAACATAAGCGCCAACTAAAAATGCATCGATGATCCACCAAATACCCCAAATAGCCAAAAATAAGTAGCCAATGAGGATGATTTGCAAAGAGCAACCGATAAAAAATAGTCCCATCATTAAAAAGCCAGTGATAAATTTACCAAGGTAAATTCTATGCGCTCCAAGCCAGCCAGTAAGTAGCCAAAGCGCGTATGCGACGTAGATATTATTTCCCACTCTCTCTCCTTTTTCTAAAACTTTGCCAAAGTATCATCACGACGCAAAGATCGATCATCACATCGGCGAAGTTAAAGACCGCAAAGTTAAACCACTTGTGCCAAAAGACGTAATCCACGACGCCGCCATGGACAAATCTATCTGTGATATTTGAGCTGCCAGCTCCTAGCAAAGCTCCAAGCCAAATAGCATGCGAGCAAAGCAGCTTTTTCTCAACGACTAGATAGACAAAAACGCCTAAAATAAGGGCTATCTGGATAAATTTAAGCCACTCATCTAAAAAGGCGAACATCGAAAATGCAACGCCCTTATTATATGTAAGAACTAGCGAGAAAAACTCGCCCTCCCACGAAAAACCATCTATAAATATCATTTTTATCGCTTGATCAACAATAAAAATTATAAAAAACGCTATGAAAAATTTAACTAAGTTTTTACGCATTTAAGGCTTTTACAAAAAATTTCTCAACTTCATCCATGCGTTTTTCAACTAAAGTTTGATTTTTGCCCTCAAGCAAAAGTCTGATCAAATTCTCAGTGCCAGAGTATCTAAAGAGCGACCTTATGCCATCTTTTGCAAGGCTAGCCTCAAGCTCTTTTAGCCCCTCTATCTTATCAAGCGGCTTTTTCTCCGTGATCTTTAAATTTAACAAAATTTGCGGATACGGCTTTAGCTCACCAAAAATTTCACTAGCCTTTTTGCCTTTTTTTAGCATCATCGCAACGACTTGCATCGAGGTTACAAGGCCGTCGCCAGTCTTAGCGTAGTCGTTAAATATCACGTGGCCGCTTTGCTCGCCACCAAAATTTATGCCATTTTCTTTCATCATCTCAAGCACGTATTTATCGCCTACGTTTGAGCGAAGTAGCTTGATCTTGTGAGCTTTTAGATAGTCATCAAGTGCGGCGTTACTCATCACCGTAGCCACGATGGCTCCACCTTTTAGCGCCTTTTGCTCGTGCAAAAATGCAGCTAGTGAGCCAAGTATCGCATCGCCATGCACAACTTCGCCGTTTTCGTCAACTACTACAAGCCTATCAGCATCGCCGTCAAATGCAAAGCCGATGTCGGCACGAAGCCTTTTTACTTCGCTTGCTAGATCCTCTGGATGAAGCGCGCCACAGTTTTGGTTGATATTGCTACCATTTGGTTCGTCGTTTATGACGATGACGTCGGCTCCAAGCTCGCTAAATACAGTTGGTGCGACCTTGTAAGCAGCTCCGTTTGCCACGTCTAAAACTACTCGTAAATTCTTTAAATTTAGCTCTTTTGGGAATGAATTTTTGATCTGCACGATATATCTGCCGATAACATCATCGATCCTCTTGTTTGCACCGATCTCTGTCATCGTCTTTTGAGCGTTTGCAATGAGTTCATCGTCGTAGAAAATTTTCTCTATCTCGGCTTCTATTTTTTCATCTAGTTTGTTGCCAAAGCTATCAAAAAATTTAATGCCGTTATCGTAGTATGGATTGTGCGATGCACTTATCATGATACCAGCATCACAGCGCATATTTTCTGTTAAAAATGCGATCGCAGGCGTTGGCATAGGACCTATTTGAAGGACGTTGTAGCCAACCGCAGTTAGCCCTGCAACTATGGCGGTTTCTATCATATAGCCGCTTTTTCTAGTATCTTTTCCAACCAAAATCACATTTGTCGCTGAGGTCTTTCTGAAATAAATTCCAGCTGCCATTGCAAGACGCATAGATGTTTGAGCTGATAGCTTTTCGCCTGCCTTGCCACGAACACCATCTGTTCCAAATAGTTTCATAAATTTATCCTTTTTATTATAAAATTGTGCTATTTTATCAGAATTTACCTAATTTAAAATCTAAAATTTTACTTTCATTAAGGATGACTTAAATTAAGGTTAAATTTATTATATCTTTAATATAATCACCGACTAAAATTATTCAAAAAGGTATATTATGGCAAACCATAAATCTGCTGAAAAAAGAGCTAGACAAACTATAAAAAGAACAGAAAGAAATAGATTTTACCGCACAAGACTTAAAAATATCACAAAAGCAGTGCGTGTAGCTGTAGAAGCTAAAGATCTAAATGCTGCAAATGAAGCTTTAAAAGTTGCTAACAAAAGTATCCACAGCTTCGTAAGTAGGGGCTTTTTGAAGAAACAAACTGCTGCTCGCCGTGTTAGTCGCCTTGCACAATTAGTAAATACTCTAAAAGCTGCTTAATCTATAAAATTTAATGTTTGCTGATAAACTTCATCCATTTTTGGATCGCTATAATGAAATTTCTACGCTTCTTAGCGATCCAAATATAGCAAACGATATCGAAAAGATGACAAAGCTCTCAAAAGAGCAATCATCTATCGAGCCGGTTGCGTCTGCTGCAACAAAATATCTACAAATTTTAAATGACATTGATGAGAATAAAGATTTACTAGATGACTCTGAGCTCGGAGAGCTAGCAAAAGAGGAACTTAAAAATTTGGAGATTTCAAGAGAAAAGCTTGAAGAAGAGATTAAAATTTTACTTCTTCCAAAAGATCCAAACGATGATAAAAATATATTTTTAGAAATTCGTGCAGGTACTGGTGGAGATGAGGCCGCGCTATTTGTTGGAGATCTTTTTAATGCTTACATCAGATATGCAGAGCTTCGTGGATATAAATTTGAGATCGTTAGCCAAAGCGAAGGCAATACTGGCGGCTTTAAAGAGATCATTGTGCTTATAAAAGGCAAAGGTGCTTACTCAAGACTAAAATTTGAAGGCGGCACGCATAGGGTTCAGCGTGTGCCAGAGACTGAGAGTCAGGGTAGGGTGCATACTTCAGCTGTGACTGTGGCTATTATGCCAGAGGTTGAAGATAGCGAGATTGAGATCAATCCAAATGATATAAGGGTTGATGTGATGAGAAGCTCAGGCCATGGCGGTCAGTCAGTAAATACAACCGATAGTGCCGTTAGGATCACACATATACCAACAGGCCTTGTTGTCACAAACCAAGATGGCAAGAGTCAGCACAAAAATAAAGAAGCTGCGATGAAGGTGCTAAAGGCTAGACTTTATGAGCTTCAAGAGCAAGAGAGACTTGCAAAAGAGACTAGTGAGCGAAAGAGCCAAGTTGGTACCGGAGATCGTTCTGGCAGGATAAGGACATACAACTATCCGCAAAACCGCATAAGTGATCACCGTATAAATTTAACACTTTACCGCCTTGATGCGATTATGGCTGCGGGATTATTTGATGAGATCATTGAGCCACTTATTACGCATTATCAAGCAGAAGCTATGCTAGAAGCTGGCATTTAAACTTTCAAATTTTTACTTCAAATTTTATAATTTATTTCTTTACCTAAAAATATTGCTTTAGCTTAAAATACTTTTAAATTTACCAATCTTTAAAGTCAAATTTACAAGAATTTTACAAAAATAGATATTTAGAAGTAGTAGTTAGTAATATTTTTTCTCGTTTTTTTTAAAATAATATAAATTAAATTTTTAGATTTTATTTCTCAAATAGCGATTTCTAGGGCATTTAAAAGTGTAAAATTTTTATTTTTGATATTATAATTTTGTATAAATAGTTTTTAAGTTTTGCTTAATAATTCTACCTTACAATTTCACCATAATTTAATTCAAAACAAGGAGACAAAATGTCAATAAGTACAAGAAATCAACTAAATGTTGAGATCACAGAAGTAAGAACAGGTGCGGTAAATTCGCTAATAGCTGGCAAACTAGCAGGTGGCGAAGTGCTAAAAGCAACTATTACAGTTGATAGCGAGAAAGCTCTTGATCTAAAAGTTGGTAAAAAAGCTATATTTTTATTCAAAGCTTCAAGCGTTATCGTTTCAAAAGACGATAGCATCAAACTAAGTGCCACAAACCAAATAAAAGGTACTGTAAGCGAGATAAAAGATGGAGCTGTAAATGCAGAGGTGATTATCGATGCAAATAGTAGCAAAATTTCAGCTATCATCACAAAAGAGTCTGTTGGTAACCTGGCTTTAAAAGTAGGCGATGATGTAACTGCAATCATTAAAGCAACTCAAATTATAGTCGGTGTTAAATAATTTACGGAGCAATTTTGCTCCGTTCTCCTAACTAAATTCTATTCTTAAGCTAAGATCTAAAATACTATAAAATTTATCAACGAAATTATAAATTTAAATAAGTCGTAGTGAATATTTTTTAGAAAATTTATAGCTAAAATTTATATTATTTTTTACTTTTATAGCCTATCCGCCATTTTAAGCAGAGCATGGCACGCCAAAGGTTCACCAAACAATAGGCGGCCAAATATCAACACAAAAGCCCAAGTCATAAGCTCTCAAATGGCTATACCTATACCAAATCTATATGTAGCTGGCAAGATCACTGGTGGCGTTTGCAGAGCTAGTCGTCTAGGGTCAGTCGTGATAACTGACCGCTTGACATTTGGCATGATCACTGCTAAGACTATGGGCTAAAAAGATGTTGTAAGCGTTTGCTTGCCACTATAAATTTTTAAATCTATAAACCCCATTTTTCACTCGCTCGAAAATTTTCTTCTCTTCAAGCAACTTAAAGGTATTTATTACGGTTGGTTTGCTCACATCTAGCTTTTCACAAATTTCTGAAATTTTTACTACAATAAAGCCATTTTCATCACAGCTTTTAACTAGCAAATTTATAATTTCTACCTTTTTCTCGCCAATGATTGCCTTGTAAATTTCTTCATTCATGCTAGCTCCAAATTTTATATCCTATCGCTGCGCACCAAAGCGTGCCACATAAAAAATTTGCGATCATCACAGCTGCACTTCCTGCATCTTTTGCCGTCTTTGCTAGGGCGTGATAGTCTGGGCTTGCAAGATCAGTTACTCGCTCTAGGCCTGAGTTTAGGCACTCGCAAACTAGCACAAATGCCATGCTAAAAATCAAAAATAGATTAAAAACAAGGTCAAAATTCCAAAAAAATAGCGATAGTGCTGCTAATAAAAATATGCAAATTTCTATTCGAAAGCTCTTTTAATTTTTAAAAATTTCAGCCAAACCCTCTCTTGCATAGCCAAAATTTTTAAAAAATTTATACTCTGGCTGGTTTCTCATAATTTTCCTTTTTGTGATTTTTGGCATAATTATAATTAAAAAAAGGATGAAATTTGAAACTTATTAGCTGGAATGTAAATGGCCTTAGAGCACTTGTAACAAAAGATGGTTTCGCGTGGCTTACTGAGCAAAAGCCTGATTTCTTAGCGCTTCAAGAGATTAAAGTCAAAGAAAGTGATGTGCCAAAAGAAATTTATAATCTTGGCTTTAAAGATATAAGTGTAAACTCGGGTGAGAGGGCCGGATACTCTGGTGTGATGAGCCTAGCAAATTTTGACATTTCTACGCAAAAGGCAGCCTTCTTTGATGACACGGAGGGGCGTGTTTTGGAACATAGATTTGGCGATATTGTACTTTTTAATATCTATTTTCCAAACGGCCAAAAGGATGACGAGCGACTAGCCTATAAAATGGACTTTTACGAGAAATTTATAGCTTACTGCAAAGAGCTTGCAAAAAACGGCAAAGAGGTGATATTTTGTGGTGATGTAAATACCGCTCACCGTGAAATCGACCTTAAAAATCCAAAGGCAAATGCCAAAACTTCTGGCTTTTTACCTATCGAGCGAGCATGGATCGATGAGGTGCTAAAAAGTGGCTTTATAGATACTTTTAGAGCTATAAATGGCGACGTAGCGGACGCTTACTCGTGGTGGAGCTACCGCTTTAATGCAAGGGCTAAAAATGTCGGCTGGAGAATTGATTATTTCTTTATTTCACAAGGATTAAAAGATAGGCTAAAAGACGCATTTATCTTGCCAGAGATCACAGGTAGTGATCACTGCCCAGTTGGGATAGATATAGAAATTTAGTCGCTATTCCATTCTGCGAGGCTTGCCCAGTAAGAAACCTTGTGCGTAAGGTATTCCAAAATTTTTGATTTGGTTTAAAATTTCTTCTGAACTTGCAAACTCGGCTACTATTTTGTAGCCTTGTTTTTTTGCAAAGCTTACGATGGTTTCTACTAGAACTCTAGCATTTTCGTCAAATGGAAGCTTTTTGATTATCGAGCCATCTATCTTTATGGTGTCTATATCAAGCTCCAAAATTCGGTAATAGTTTGAGTATCCTGAGCCAAAGTCATCAATCGAAATTTTACATCCATAGCCTTTGACGCGTTTTATGAAAGAATTTACCGCAACATAGTCGCTAAGCTCTTCGCTCTCTAGCATTTCAAAGCAAATTTTATTAGGATCTTTGCACTCGTTTAACTTGCTCTCTATAAGCTCTCTCATGCTAGCATCAGCGATATCGGTAATTGATAAATTTATCGAGAACATATAATCTGGATATCTTTTGGCTAGATCAAACGCAAGACTTATCACCTTTTTGGTTATTTGCGGATATAGTTGCGTTTTCATGGCAATATCTAAAAATTCGCCCGGATAGTGTATCTTGCCATTTTGATCGATTATACGAACCAAAACTTCATAATATTTTGCTTCGGTTTCATTTTCTTCTAAGTTAAAGATGCCTTGTGCTTCTACTATGACTCTATCGTTTTCTAACGCATCTTCGATTAGCTGAACTGCCAGCTGGTTTTTGTGATATTTCATCTCGATAGCGTCATTTTCTAGATAGTAGTAAATATTGCTACCATTTTCTATTGCGAGCTGATTTGCAAGGACTGATTGCATTAGGCGGTTAGTTTGTGGGGTATCATTTGGCAATGAAACACCAAATACTATCTTTATGCCTGGTAAATTTTCAAATTTTTCATCAATAGCGACATTTATTCTATTTGAGCCAAAATATTCTCTTATATATTCAATATCTCTTACGATATTATCGCCTTCATACCATATATAAAATGCGTCATCTTGAAATCTAAATAGCTTTGCTTTTATCTCAGAAGTATCTATACAAAGCTTTAGTGTATCAGCTACTGCTTTTAGCATTGCATCGATAATCTTAGTTTGATAAAAGAATCTTAAAATTTTAAAATTTTTAATGCTTAAGCAAATGAGCACTCCATCTTTTTGCGCGTCTAAAATTTCAGTTAAAGCAAAGTAGTTACCAAAGCCTGTTAGCTTATCGATTGAAGATTGAATTTTTATTTGTTCATTTTTTTGAGTTAGCTCGTTTAGTATCAGTGTTTCTTTAGTCCTATCAAGCTTTACAGCTATGTAGCCCTCAAATTTATTTTTAAAGAAAAATGGTGAAAATTTTACCTTTTCATATAAAAAATCACCGCTTTTTGTTCTACTTATAAGCTCATCGCTCTCCCAAGGTAGAGATTTTTGCACAGCCTCTTTTATGGACTCATAAAAGCTTTGTGGATGCATATATGATTTTAGTATTCTAGGATTTTTACCGATTACATCCTTTAGTTTGTAGCCAGTTTTTTCTTCAAAGGTTTTATTTACATATGAAATTCTATTGTCTTTGTCGCAATAGACAATAGAGCTATGATCGTTTTCAATTGTAGAACTTAGGAGTTTTATCTGTCTTAAGCGTCCTGAGGCTATTTTAATTTGAAAGAGGCCAAATGTACAAAATATTATAAATGTAAGTAAGCAGATTGTCTGAGCCATTTTTGTGTTATCCACCGCATCAGAGTGAAATTCTAGGATTTTGTTTCTAAAATTTTCTATTAGATTATCAAGATGTAGCTCTTTTGCACTATTTGAGATTGTATGTAAAGTTTTTGTAGCTTGAGTCACATAAAGTATCTTGTCTAATACGCTTTGAGCTTTTTGGTTATCTTTATACTCGTTTTTATATATTTTTATTTGCTTTGAAATTTCATCTATTACTTCAGGACTAAGCATCAAAGCACCTTTTATCGCATAAAATATAGGCTTAAGCTTATTTGGAAGTGCGAGATTTTGTATCTCATATTGACTTATTTGGATATAAGAATCTATAGATGAGTTTACATAAGCTGATCTTTGTAAAAAAAATACTTTTTTACTAAATGTATCTTTTATGTTTTGTAGATCTTTTGTTATTTCATTTTGATGAAACAACATCATCTTATCACTAAGCATTGAAAGGTTGCTCAAATTTGTATCAAAAGAATTTATGTCAGCATTGAGTTTGTCGTAGTTTGAGATATCATAAATATTATTTAAAGAAAAAGTTATCTCATTGTCTATAAATTTTAGATTTAAAATCCCGTCATCAAATTTATGAGCCGTATCAATGGCTATATTTGCTTTATATATAAAAAATGAGCTAATAAAAAATATAGCCGCTAAAAGACTAAGTATGGTTTTTGTTCGTTTAGTACTCATTTAATATCCTAGGCTTTTTACCATTTAGTGTCAAAAAAAATGAGTATAAAGCATCAATTTCATCTTTGCTAAGCTCATATCCTAGCTGGTAGTTACCAATAAAGCTTATAGCCTCTTTTAGATCATTTATCTCTCCATGGGATAAATATGGGGCAGTTTTTGTAACATTTCTTAGTGATGGCACTCTTCTTAATCTTTTGTTTGTATCTAAGGCAGAAATTCTTTCTCGGCCAATATCTTGTGTCAAATTTCCTCCCAAATTTCTACCATTGTGACAAGCGGCACAGCCTATATTATTAAATATCTCAAATCCTTTCTTTGCACTATCATCTATGGCATTGCTATCACCTGATATAAAACGATCAAATGGCGAATCAACACTCAAGACAGCCTTTTCAAACTCAGCTATTGCATCTGCAATATTATCAAAATTAATGCCGTCATTATAAATTTTTTTAAATAAAATTTTGTACTCAGAGATATTATTTACAGAATCCACTATCTTGTCGTTATCTGAGTTTAGTTCTATTCTAGAGGTTATGGACTCTTTTACTTGATCTTTTAAATTGCTAATCTTTGCATCGCTATAAAATAGATAGTTTGCTGCAGCATTTAATATGGTTGGAGGATTTAAAGTGCCTTTTTCCATGCTATCTTGGTTGCTTCCGCTTAAATTCCAGTACAAGTTGTGACAAGTTTGGCAAGAGTAGTTTTCATTTGGGCTTAGTCTTTTGTCAAAAAAGAGTTTTTTGCCAAGCAGAGCCTTTTCTTCATTATATTTTACTACCGTGAGAGGTTTGTAGGATTCATATTTGCAAAATGAAATCGTGATGATAAATAGACAAAGTATAACGCCCTTCATAACGCCCCTAATTTTTAATTTTCTTTTTTATATCGGCAAATTTTTAATTTTTTATATAGTAAATTATTTTATTGTTTTTTTGAAATTTATGATACAATTCGCTCGATTTAGAAAATATTTATATTTCAGGGAGGAGAAGTCATGAAAAAAGGCTTTACGATGATTGAGTTGATCTTCGTGATCGTTATATTGGGTATATTAGCTGCGGTTGCTATACCAAAATTAGCTGCAACAAGGGATGATGCAGAGATATCAAAAACTGCTTCAAACATACAAACACTTATTTCGGACTTGGGTTCTTACTATACTTCACAAGGCGAATTTGCTTCTGGTTCAGATGCTGTTAAGAAGATGTCAAATGTTAAAAATCCAGTAAATGCAAAAAATGATAAGTGCCTAGAAGTAGGTACAGGAAACAATACTAATGGTGAGATAGGAATAACTATAAAAACAGATGGTCTTTGCGAGCAAGTTTGGAAATTACCTGGCTTAGCAGACGTTAAAGCTCTAATCGAAAGTAGCGATAATAAGACAGCTAATACGCTTAAATTTGGTGGCATGGGCATAAAATATAAATAAAATTTTAGCAAGGTATTTTCCTTGCTTTTTATGATTTTTGTATTACTAAATTTTTAATATAACAAAGATTGATATAAATACAAATTTTCTTTTACATAAATAATACACATAAGATTAAAAGCTTTCTAAGAGTTAATACATCACCAAAAGATATCAATCCTAACTTATTACTCATGGGTAATGGCCTTTTATTAAATTTAATTGATTTTATCCTTTACAAATTTTAAAGATAAAAAACGTAAAATCAAGCCATGGATTTACTAAAAGACCCGTTAAATAAGCTCATCATTTCGTTTTCGCTTCCAGCTGGCACCGCAATGATGTTTAATACTCTTTATAATGTTACCGGCACATTTTTTGCAGCAAAAATTTCTACCCTTGCCGTAGCTGGTATGGCTATGAGCTTTTTGCTTTATCTAAGTATTGTAGGCATTGGGCTTGGTTTTGGCTCAGCACTAACTGCGCTAATAGGCAATAGTCTTGGAGCAGGAAAAGTAAAAATGGCTAAATTTTATGCAGCAAATGGAATTATCTTTGTGCTAGTATTTGCTATTTTTATGGGGTTTTGTGGCTATTTTTTAGCACCAAATTTACTCACTTTTTTAGGAGCTGATCATCACTATTTAAAAGAGGCACTTGATTACGCGGGTGTTATCTTTCTTGCTGCACCATTTTTCTTGATTATCAAATCTCTAAACGGAGTGCTTGTAGCGCTTGGAGATACAAAAAGTTACCGCGATTGGCTATTTTATGGCCTTTTTATCAATGCATTTTTTTGCTATTTTTTTGCATTCATTTTGGATCTTGGTGTAAAAGGACTTGCTCTAGCAACAGCTAGTGTTCAGCTTTTGGGCATGATCTATCTTTTTGTAAAAGTTAAAAAAGCTAAGATGATCGAGCCAAGAAATTTAAGCTATTTTGTGCCAAATTTTAGCATTTGGACAAAGATTACAAAGCAAGCTCTACCAGCTTGCTTAAACTATCTATCGATGTCACTTGGCTCACTTGTACTTTTAAAATTTATAAGCTACTATGGTGTAAATGCCGTAGCGGGGTACGGTATAGCTTTAAGGATAGAGCAAATTTTGGTATTGCCGACCATTGGTATGGCCGCAGCAGTTTTAAGTATCGTTTCAAGAAACTATGGCGCTAAAAATTTTAAAAGAGCTAAGCAATGCTATAAAATTTCGCTTCTTTTTTTGCTTATCTATTGTGCATTCGCTTGCGTTTTTATTAGATTTTTTGGTGAAGATATGATAAGAATTTTTGATGATACGCCGGCAGTTTTGGAGATAGCAGGGCTTTATCTTGGTATAAATTCTCTTGCTTACGTAGCTTATGGCACGATAAATGTCTCAGGCAGCACTCTTCAGGCCGTAAAACGCCCAGTGGCCATCTTTTTGCTAAATGGATTTAGGCAATTTGTGCTTCAAGGATCACTTTTTTACGTGGTAGTCTTCTATTTTGGTCTTGAGATAAAATTTATATGGCTGGCTCTATTTTTTAGTGTCTATCTCACAGCCATTTGTTTCGTCTTTTGGACGCTTTATCAGTTAAGAATGGCTACTGACGTAAGCTTTTAAATTTAAAACAAAAAGCAAAAAAGCAAAGTGAAGCAACTAAGATTATGCTAGCTCCGCCTGTTAGGTTAAAATAGAAGCTAATAAATAGACCACTAAAGCAAAAAATGACTGAAAAGATAGTAGAGATTAGCATCATTAGTCCCAGTCTTTTGGCAAAAATTTGTGCTAAATATGGCGGTATAGTAAGAAGAGCGATGACTAAAATCAGCCCCACAACACGGATCGTAGCCACCACACAAAGTGCCATCATACACACTAATAAATAGTGAAAAAATGTTGTATTTACGCCGCGCAGCTTTGCAAATTCTGCATCAAAACTAATAGCTACAAATTGACGATAAAAAAGGGCAATGAGCGCCAAAAATAAGATATCTAAAATACTCATAAATGTTATATCTTGCCCACTCACTGCTAAGATGGAGCCAAAGAGATAGCTCATAAGATCGGCATTGTATCCTGGAGTTAGGTCTATAAAGATGATACCAATAGCCATGCCAAATGCCCAAATAGCACCGATAACTGAGTCGATGTTGGTTTTATCTTTTAACGTGATAGTGGCGATTATAAGGGCTAAAAAGAGTGAGAATATGCTAGCTCCAAGAAGTGGTTCAAGCGAGAAGAAAAAGGCAAGTCCTATGCCGCCATATGCTCCGTGTGCGATACCGCCAGCGATAAAAGTCATTTTATTTATAACAACGAGTGAGCCTATGAGCCCACAAATGATACTAACTAAAATGCCAGCAATAAAGGCATTTTGCATAAAATTTAACTCTAAAATTTCACTCATTTTATCTCTTTAGCTTAAAAACATTACTTTTGATTTTGCACTCACATTCACCAAGTGCGATCTCAACGTCACAAAAATGGCTATGAGATTTTGCTAAATGCTCTATAAATTCTCTTTTTGCAGTATCTTCATGAGTTTTATGAATATGCAAATTTTTACTCACATAGGCGATTTTTGTAGCATAATTTAGCACGATATTTAGATCATGACTTACTAAAACTACGCCAACACCGCTTGCATTTATATTTTTTAAAATTTCATAAATTTCAGCCTGGCCCTTTGTGTCGATACTAGCTGTTGGCTCGTCTAAAATGAGAACCTTTGCATTTGCACAAAGTGCTCTTGCGATATATACACGCTGTCTTTGGCCACCGCTTAGCTCACCAATTCTAGCGCTTGCAAATTCTTTCATGCCAACTTTCTCAAGGGCAGCAAGAGCCATTTGTTTCTCATTTTGTGAGTAAAAACCAAAAATTTTTTTATCGATTAGCCCCATTAAAACTACTTCTAAAACCATCATTGGAAAGCTTTGATTTGAGAGAAAATTTTGAGGCACATAGCCTATAAATTTACTGACTTCGCTTGGCTCTTTTCCAAAGAGTTTTATCTCACCGCTTTGAGGCTTAAGCAGCCCTAAGATAAGCTTTAAAAGTGTGCTTTTGCCACCACCATTTGGACCGATGATAGCTAAAAACTCATCGCTACTATAATCTAAATTGATACCTTCTAAAACCACTTGCTTATCGTAGCTAAAGTTTAAATTTCTAATTTTTATAATTTCTTTCAAAATAGACTCTTTTGCGTAAATGTAGTAGTAAAAATAAAAAGTCCAAGCCAAAGCATAACGCTAAGAGCCATAAATTCGGCATAGATTTTAAACTTTTTTAACTTAATGTTTGTGCTCTCATTTATCTTGGCTCCAAAAACAGCCGCTAAAAATATCACTGTGCTCATGCCAAGCGCCATAAATAGGCCGCTTACAACGCCTGCAAAGTAGCTGCCTAGCTCATTTGCTAGCACAAAGACAAGTATCGTGCCAGGACAAGGAATAAGTGCCGCAGCAGCTGCAACCAGCCATTCTTCTTTGTTTTTTGGTTTTTTTGTAGTACAGATATTACAGCCACAGTCGCTAGTAAATTTTGTATTTTTACTCAAATTTTGGCTTAAACTTGAGCTAAAAATATAAAATTTACTTAACTCTTTTTTGCTTGAAAGATAAATTTTGACCTTTTTATAAAGCATAAAAATCGCTACAAAAAAGATAATAACGCCAGAAAATGCTGTCGTAACACTTGCTGTATCTTTTGTCAGATCACTACTGATCTCACGTAATATCATAAAACTAGCAAGCACAAAAATAAACGCACCCACAACATGTAAAAATCCGATCTTTAAAGAGAAGAAAAAGGCTTTGGCGTAGCTTCCACCAGTTGCGGCAAAATAGGAGCTTGTAAGCACCTTACCATGTCCCGCAGATGCAGCATGCAAAAAGCCATAACCAAATGATATGAGCGCTAAAAATAGCAGAGTCAGCGGACTTTTTTGATCAAAATTTCTTAGGATTTGCTTTAATCTATCAAGCATATTTAGACTTGTTTTTGAAACAAGATCAAACTTAGCCTCATCGATTTTATCGATCTGGCTTAAATTTTCATCTTCAAAATTTACTGAGTTTGGCTCTTTTAGAAGCTCTTTTAATGCAGGTTTTTCGTTATGAGCTTTGGCTGCAGCCTTACTTGAAAATGTAAAAAATATTAAATTTACATTTGGATTTGGTATCGTCCAAAACTGATCTGATACCAAAAATGCGTTGTTTTGCGTAAATTTAAAATTAAAATATCCCTCTTTATCGTCCATTTCGACAGACACCACAAAGCCATCTTTGATAAGCAAATTTGTCTTAAAACTAACATCAAATTTTAATCTACCCTCATCAAAATAGAGTTTATACTTTTTTAAATTTAACTCAAGCTTCGTAGCATTTTCATCTTTGTAAAAGTACTCAATATTCGTTAAATAGTGCCTTGGCACAAGATAATCAAGTAAATTTAAGCGGATCTTTTTGATCTCGCTTTCATCTATCTTTTCATCCTGATTTAGGTCAAAATTTTGCCTCATAAGCTCTGAGAAATTTTGTGAAAATGTCCATGAAAAAGCAATTGTAGTGATATTGTTTTCGTTTGAGTCAAATTTTACGCTCACGTGAGCGGTCGGGCTATAAAGCGAGCAAAGAGCACACCCGAAGGCATTTATAGCAAAGAAGCAAATGACAATCAGGCGTGCTAACATCTTTTATAGACTCTTAGCAAAAATTTCTGCTGTTTTTTTCATCTCATCTAGCCAATTTTCCGGTAGCTGATCAATGCTTATAACCTTTGAGCCAGTCTCTTTTGCCACTAAATTCGCAGCCTTTGTTGGAAACTGTGGAGCTACAAAAATGACCTTTACGCCGTGCTCTTTAGCCTCTTCGATGAGCTCTTTTAGCTCAGCTGGCTTTGGCTCTTTGCCCTCTATCTCGATGGCAATTTGCTCTAAGTTATAGCGTTTTGCAAAATATCCCCAAGATGGGTGATATACGATAAATTCGCGAGTTTTAACATCTTTTAGAGTATTTTTGATAAAGCTATCAAGCTCGTCAAGGCTAGCTTTAAATTTAGCCAAATTCTCCTCATAAAGCTTTGCATTTTGCGGGAATTTCTCTATTAGCGCCTTTGCTATGTTATCAGCTTGTGTTTTTACTAGGATAGGGTCAAGCCAGATGTGTGGGTCAAGGCCATCATGATGATGGTGATGATGCTCGCCAGCTTCGTGGTCATGGTCATTGTGCTCGTGATGCTCATGTTTATGCTCACCCTCATGCTTGTGCTCATGATGTTCATGGTGTTCATGATGCTCATGTTCATCGTTCATAGCTATCTTTTCGATACCTTCTTGTGTTTTTACAATGTGTAAATTTTTAAAAGATTTTGAAAAACGCTCTAGCCAAGTATCTTCAAACTCAATGCCAATAGCAAAGTAAAGCTCGCTCTTTTCAAGCTCCTTCATCTGTTTTGGCTTTGGCTCATAAGTGTGCGGATCAGCACCTTTGCCAACCATTGTATTTACACTTAGTGTATCACCAGCGATTTGCTCAACAAAAAATTTTGTAGGCAATATACTAGTCGTAACAACTGGCTTTGCAAAAAGTGACAAAGCGCAAACTGCTAAAAAAACAAAAATCTTTCTCACCATCTCTCCTTTATTTGAAAAAATATTGCGGAAGTTTAGCAAATTGCAACTTGGTTGCAACTTAAAGAACGAAAGCCTAAATATAGTGCTTTTTAAATGAAATTTAAAACTTTTAGCGTTAATATACAAAAAATAAAAAGGGCAAGGATGAATGCAAGAAATTTCTTAGAAGAGCATAGTATCAAAGCAACTACTTTTCGCATAAAGCTCGTTGAAATTTTGCAAAATGCCAAAACTCCATTAAGCTATGATGAAATTTTAGAAAGCCTTAATGCAAATAAAACCACTTTTTATAGAAGCATAGAAATTTTTGAAAAAAAGGGCCTTGTCATAAAAACCGAAAATAATCATAAAAGCTACTACGAACTAGCAAATGAGGCAAAAGCGTACTTTATCTGCGATGTTTGTCATAAAGTCACAAACATCGATATGCCACATCTAAACGTCGCTAAAAATATAAAAAGTGCCGTGATAAAAGGCGTTTGTGATGAGTGTGATCACGAGTAAAGAGCGATTATCTCAGCCGGAATGGCTTTTGGACGATTTGTTTTTAGATCAACATAAACAAACTCGGTCTTGCCAGTTGCTATTAACTCGTCATCTTTTTTAAACTCAAAATATCTACACGAAGTCGCCTTGCCTTCAGCTTGTGTGTAAGTATGAATTTCTATCTCGTCCATCAATTTTACGCTTTTTATATATTTGGCTTCATTTTTTCTAATGAGCCAGATCTCGCCTCTTTTATACTGCGCCTCGACCGTGTCGCCAACCGCTGCAGAGTGCGCAAATGCAGCCTCTTGCATAAGCGTGAAATAATAGACATTGTTCATATGTCCGTGCATATCTATGGCTTGTGGTGGGATTATTACTTTGTAAATAAAATCTTTCATTTCTGGCCTTTTTTGCTAGAATTATAACCAAAAATAAGGAGCTAAAATGCAAAATTTATGGGATAAAAAGGCGTCAAATTATCAAAGGTTTGATGGCAAAGTAAGTGCTATTCAGCAACAAATTTTTGCTAAAGCTTTGTGTTGGGGGGTTGATTTTAGCGGTAAAGAAATTCTTGATATAGGCTGTGGTACCGGTGTTTGGACGATATTTTTGTCAAAAACTGCAAAAAATATAACTGGCATTGATAGCTCAAAAAATATGATAGAAATTTTAAATGAAGATGCTAAAAGATTTGGGGTGACAAATTTAACTAGCGAGGTTTGCTCGTGGAGAGAATTTAAGCCCGCAAAGCGCTTTGATATCGCCATTTGCACGATGAGTCCAGCGATTACTAGCGATGAAGATTTTGCTAAATTTCATAATATCGCAAAGCAAAAACTCTATCTTGGCTGGGATAAGCCTAGAAGCTCTGATTTGATTGAGCCATTTTTTAAAAAATTTGGACGCACTCTCTCACAGAAAAATGTTGTAAATAGGCTTGAAGCGTGGCTAAATGAGCAAGGAATCGCTTATAAGAGTGAAATTTTAAACGAAACAAGGATCGCTAGACGAAGCGTGAAGGAAGCTGCTGAGAACATTTGCTGGCACCTTGAGATAAATGGAGCTAAAAACTACGATGAAAAAGTGGTTTTAGCGATGTTAAAAGAGAAATTTGACGGCGAGTTTATAGATGAAAAGATAGAGTCGCAGATGAAGCTTTTTGTCTTTTAAACTAGTTTTGACCTAGAGAAAAATTTTTTACCAAATTCGCTAAAAATAACTCCAAAGATTATTAAGATTGCACCAAAAATTTGTATGAGTGTTAGCATTTCGTCAGCAAAAAAATAGCCGATAAAGCCAGCAGAGACTGGCTCAAGACAGAAAAATAAAGCTGCTTTGCTGGCTGTTGTATATCTTTGAGCGATGGTTTGTACAAAGTAGCAAAAAATGGTGCCAATAAATGCAGTGATGAAAATTGCTATAAAAAATTCCCTATCGTAATTTGGCACCACACTACCTTCAATAAATGCAAAGACAAATGAGAGTAAAAAGACGGTGAGAAATACCACAAATACAAGCAAATAAAGCTCGCACTTTCTTACAAAGTGGCCATTTAAGCTCGTGTAAAGTGCGTAAAATATGGCACAAAGTAGGGCAAGTGCCTCGCCGCTCCCAAGTGCTAGCGTGGCGCCACTTAAGAGCCAAAGCCCAAAAATGGCAACAAGCGCCCCCAAAATAGCAAAAATGGTTATTTTATTTTTAAAAATGAGTGCTGTCATAAAAGGCACGATAACACACTCAAGCCCTGTAATAAAGGCAACACTTGAGCTAAAAGTAAGCTTTAGAGCGTAAGTTTGAGCAACAAACGAGCCAAAGAGAACTACGCCAAGAATAGTGCCATAAATCACACTTTTTTTATCAAAAATTTTAGAAAATTTAAATGCTATAAGCCCCATAAAGATAGCGGAAATAAAAAATCTACAAAAGAGCATGACAAAGACACTATTTGTTTTTAGTGCATTTGCCATAGGTAAAAACGTAGCGCCCCAAACGATGGCAACTACGATGAGTGCGATGTCGGCTCTGTTTTGTGCGCTTAAATTTTTCATTTAAAGATCGAGTCTAGCACCTTTTTGCCGCTATCTAGGCCAAACACTTCTTAGCCCTTTTTCCTTCTCGCTCATTACGTTAAATAGCCCATCTAGCGTCTTTCTTGTGATATATGTGTTTAGATCCTCGCCGTCATCTGGCACATATTCGCTTGCGCCTAAATTTTTAGCTAGGTTTTTTACTGATTTTATCGTTTCGTTGTTTTTTACTGAGTTGCCGATGAAAGAATTTAGCCCATTATAGGCAGTCGCAAAGCTATTATCGCTCATCATTTTCTCAATTATCGGCGTAAATGCCGCCTTTAGCTTTTGGCTGGAGCTTTCCTGCAGATACTTCGTAACGCTGTCACTGCCGCCCTTAAAGAGCTTTTTGACATCTGCTTCGCTCATATTTTTTATGCTTTCGCTAAAAATTTCAGCAGCCTTTGGCACGGCCGTAGTTGCGGCGTTATTTATCGACTTGCTAAGGTCTTGCGCCCACTTCTCGCCGCCCACTTTTTTGGCTAAATTCGACGCCATCTCAAGACTTTTTGGAAGTGGAATTTTGGCCGTAGCATTGTTTATAAAGCCATCTTTTGAAAGCTCGCTAACAGCGGCATTTAGCGCCTCGCCAACTAGGCTTTTATAGTCGCCACTTGATGCGTGAGTGGCGATTTTGACGCCTTTATTTATCATATCGTCCATGCTTGCGGCTTGTAAATTTAAAGCAAGTGCTCCACAAAGAATAACAAGAGATCTTTTCATCTTCTCTCCTTTTTAAAATTTAAAGCAAAATCATACAAAAAATATCTAAACACTTAAAATAAATTTAATCTTTTTGCACTAGAATTCACCCTTTTTTTAAAGGGAGATTATGCAACTTTTACTTCTTAGCTTCGCTCTTAGTATGGATAGTGCAGCACTAAATATGGCAAATGGTGCAAGATATAAAAATTTAGCTCTTAATAAAATTTTATTTATTGCTTTTATGCTTGGCTTTTTTCAGTTTCTTATGCCACTTTTTGGTTATCTTTTAGGTGTTAGTTTTGCAAAATTTATAAGCTCGGTTGATCATTTTATTGCATTTTTTATACTCTGTTTTCTTGGTTTTAGAATGTTTAAAGAGGCCTGTAGTAAAGAGGAGTGTGAGTATCTTAAGATAGGATTTAAGACCATTTTGTATGGGGCATTTGCTACTAGTGTGGATGCTCTTGCCGTTGGTGTCACACTTAGCTTTGAAGAGATAAATATCTTTCAAAGCTCGCTCATCATCGGTGTAGTCTGCTTTGCATTAAGTTTGATTGCTTTTTATATAGGTAAATTTATGGGTGAAATTTTAGAGAAAAAGGCGCTATTTTTAGGCGGAGCAATATTAATTTTTCTAGGTTTTAAAATTTTAATAACGCATTTAATTGAAAGCGGCACAGTTCAATAAAAATTTAAAATAGCAATTAAAAATAATATTTAAGATTAACTATATTTTAAAGCTTATATGGATAAGATTTTGATTTTTAGAAGTGGTGACCCATACGAGACTCGAACTCGTGTTACCGCCGTGAAAGGGCGATGTCCTAACCGCTAGACGAATGGGCCACATGTCGGTTATGAAGTTGGGATTATATTTCTTTTATACTTAATTTTAGATTAATAAGGAAAAATTTTTGAAAAATTTTTTATTTACTTTGTTATCTGTTTTTATTTTTACAGGTTGTGTAGCTACCAAAACACCGCAAAATTCACAAGCTTTTCAAGTTACTTTATTTTCTCCGATGATCAAGATAAATGACGTTGGATTTTTCCATAAATATAAAAATGAGCTAAATTTGCAAATTTATAGTTCTGGTGTAAACACCGCAAACATAAACATAAGAGATAAAATTTGCATAAATAATGCTTGTTTTAACAAGACTGAGTTTAATGAGAAATTTTTTCTAGCCCCGCATTATGAGAGCCTTTTTGAGGAAATTTTGCAAAAAGAAAAGATTTATGATGGCAAAGGCTTGATAAATACGGAGTGTGGTTTTAGCCAAGATCTAAGTTCATATTTTATAAAATACGAGGTTTGCGACAACTACGTCAAATTTGTAGATAGCAAAAACAAAATAAGAGTGATAATAAAAGAGTTAAAATGAGATACATAGGAGCTCACGTAAGTGCGGCTGGAGGTGTGTTCAATGCTCCGTTAAATGCTGCAAAAATAGGAGCAAATGCCTTTGCGCTTTTTACAAAAAATCAACGCCAGTGGAATGCAAAAGAGCTAAGTGCTAGTGAAATAGAGCGGTTTAAGGAAAATCTAAAAATTTCTGGCATAAGCACAAAGCATGTTTTGCCACACAGTAGTTACTTGATAAATTTAGGCCATCCGGATGAGGAAGCAAGAGTAAAGTCGCTTGAGGCATTTGTGGATGAGATAGAGCGTGCTAGCAAACTTGGACTAGAGCTTTTAAATTTTCACCCAGGTTCGCACCTAAAGCAAATAAGTGAAAAAGAGTGCCTAGATAACATAGCTGGCTGTATAAACGAGGCATTAAAACGCACAAGTGGTGTAAAGCTAGTCATCGAAAATACAGCTGCTCAAGGATCAAATTTAGGCTTTAGTTTTAAGCAGATCGCTTATTTGATAGAGCGAGTAGACGATGAGCGCAGGGTTGGTGTTTGCTTTGATACCTGTCACGCATTTGCTGCTGGATATGATCTAAGAAGCAAAGAAGCTTACGCCAAGACAATGGGGGAATTTGATGCGATCATCGGTTATAAATTTTTATCTGGCATGCATTTAAATGATGCAAAATTTGGACTTGGCTCAAAAAAAGATAGACACGAGAGCCTTGGCAAGGGTGAGCTTGGATTTAGTGCTTTTAAAAATATAATAAATGATGATAAAATAGGCGAAATTCCTTTAATATTAGAGACGATTGACGAGAGTATTTGGGAAGACGAGATAAAAATTTTAAGAAATTTCGAAAAGGAAAAACTATGAAAAAAGTGCTATTAAGCATTATTATGGTATCTACTTTGCTAAATGCTGGAGGTTATAAGGTTCCTGAGCAAAGTGCTGATTCTTTAGGTCTTGCTGCTAGTAACGTGGCCTTTAGTTTTGGGGCTGATGCGGCGTATTTTAACCCTGCAAATATGATGTTTTTAGATGGACGCCATCACATAGAAAGTACCCTTGGCTGGTTTCATATAAATAAGCTTGAGTTTAAAAGTGATAGTGGCAAAAGCTATAGATCAGAAAAATTTGACTCGCTAGCTGGTACATTTAGTTTTGTAACGCCAGAAATTTATGAAAACTGGAAATTTGGTTTAGCTCTTGCCGTTCCTGCTGCTGTTGGTGTATCATGGGAGGATCCAGCTACTGCGTTTACCGCTAAAAGGTTTAAGCTACAAGTTGTTGAGCTAAATCCAACCGTGGCTTACCGCATAAATGATAAACTTGCCGTTGCTCTTGGCGCTAGAGGTGTTTACACCAAAGGTAAGATAGCAAGTGACTTTGGACAAATAGGCTACAGAGAGATAAAAGGCGATGGTATGGGCTATGGCTATAATGTTGCACTTACTTATAGACCTATTGAGGATTTAAGCTTTGCTGTTACTTACCGCTCAAATGTAAATTTAGAACTTAAAGGCCATACAGATGCTGATTTTAACGGAGCGCTATCTCCTATAAGCTACCATGGCAAAACAAAAGTCGAGATCCCGCTTCCTGCTCAGCTTGTACTTGCAACTGGATATAAATTTAGCGACTTTACTCTTTTGCTAGCTTTTGAGAGGACGTATTGGTCTAAATTTAAAGGCTATGACTTTGAATTTGGCGACAAGACTGCAGCTCACACGAGTTCTCCGTTTAGTGGGTATTTCAAAACATTCATGGACGACCCAGTTGTCAAAAATGCAAAAGATACAAATACATATAGACTAGGTCTTGCCTATGATGTCAATGAAAAATTTAGACTAATGGCTGGCTTTGCCTATGATGAAGACATTACAAGTAGCAAGCATACTGGATTAGAGCTTCCAAATACTACGTCTAAGGTGTATTCTTTTGGAGTAAATTATAAATTTACGCCAAATCTTGAAATAGCACTTGGATATGTCTATCAACATCGCGACAAAAAGCGTGCAACAGGTATTTCAACAGCTGCTGGAAAAATGTCAGGCGAGTTTGAAACTGGTAAAATCCAGATCCTTGGTACGACTTTTAAATATACATTTTAGTTAGGGTCAATAATGCGATACTCTTATAATAATTTTTATGAAATTTTAACCAAAGTAGCAAAGGAAAATCCAAATCAAGTAGTTCTTTTTGAAGAAAAAGAGAAGCTAAAATATCGCGAATTAAAGCAAAATGTCGATAAAGTGGCAGCTTATTTGCAACTTGCTGGAGTAAAATTTGGTGATAAAGTAGCTATGGCGGTTACAAACTCAAAAGAATTTATCATCTCATACCTTGCGATAACAGCAATAGGCGGTATCGCAGTGCCTATGAATACTTTTTTAAAAGCAAACGAGTTTGAATATATCATAAATGATTGCGGTGCAAAGGTGCTTTTTGCGTCTAGCTCGCTTGCAAAAGAGTTAATCGCATTAAATGAGCTTGAAATTTTAAGAAAGATAATCTGGATCGGAGCAATACCAAAGAAACTTCAAAGTGCCTCAAAGGATGAATATATAGACACTGACGAAGAGTATGGCGAGAGCGCGTATCTCACTTCAACACCTCAAATTTCAAAAGAGGATATGAGCAAGGGCTATGAAAATAATGGCCTTGTTAAAAACATAAATTTTACAGAAACTCTAAATCACAAATACGCTCTTAGTATCACAAAGTATCCGGTAATAGATGATTTAATGCATATAATTTACACTTCAGGCACTACTGGCAAGCCAAAAGGTGCGATGATAAGCTATAAAAATATCTTTTCAAATTTAATTGGAGCTCATGATCGTTTTATAGTGAAAAAAAGCGATCGTTTCATAGTCTTTTTGCCGATGTTTCATAGTTTTACGCTAACTGCAATGGTGTTGCTTCCGATATTTGCGAGCGCTTCGATGGTTCTTGTAAAATCAGTATTTCCATTTTCAAATGTACTAAAACAAACTTTGCTAAAGCGTGTAACTGTATTTTTAGGAATTCCAGCCATCTATACAGCTATCGGTAAGGCAAAAATTCCTTGGTATTTTAGATGGTTTAACCGCATAAGGCTATTTGTAAGTGGTGCTGCTCCGCTTGCTAAGCAAACGATCGATGATTTTAGAGTGAAATTTCCACGTGCAACACTTGTCGAGGGATATGGCCTTAGCGAATGCTCGCCAGTCGTAGCTGCAAATTTATATGATAAACAAAAGCTTTTAAGTGTGGGGCCTGTGCTTGATGGATATGAGGTGAAGATCGTAAATGATGAGATGATGGAGCTTCCAACCGGGGAGATCGGTGAGATCATCATAAAGGGTGATTGCGTCATGCAAGGCTACTATGGTATGCCAAGCATCACTGATGAGACCATAATAAACGGCTGGTTAAAGACCGGAGATCTTGGAAAAGTCGATGAAGAGGGCTTTATCTATATCGTTGATCGTAAAAAAGACCTCATTATATCAAAGGGTATCAACATCTATCCGCGCGAGATCGAAGAGGTTATTTACAAACTTGAAGCAGTTGAAGCAACAGCAGTAATCGGTGTAAAAGACGTACACGCCGATGAAGAGGTTGTGGCATTTATACAAGTAAAAGAGGGTATGGACTTAGACGAAAAAACAGTGAGAGAGCATTTAAAGAAAAATTTAGCGAATTTCAAGATACCAAAGAGTATCTATTTCGCCGAAGAGTTGCCTAGAAATGCCACTGGTAAGGTGCTAAAACGTGTATTAAAAGAGCAAATAGAGCAGATGAAGGATAAATTTTAGTGAAATACTTGCTTGATTTTTTAAACCAGGACCTTAAAAAAAGCAAAATTTATGAGCTGATAAAGTGCGGCGATGAAGAGGGGGAAATTTTAAAATATCTAAGTAAAGCTTATGTGCAAGGAACAGCTAATATGAGCGTTTTTGAGCTACTTGGAGCAGTCTTTGGCACGCAAAATGATAAGCAGCTTTTGTATCTAAAATTTATAAAAAATTTGCTTGATAGTGGTTGGATTGTACAAAATTATAGTCTTTTTAAAATACCTGAGAGCACGCAAAGGGCTTCAACTCAAGGGCTTCTTTCGTTGCTTCATTCTGAAATTTCTCTATCAGCCACATTTTTAAAAATTCTTGAAGATGGCAACGCTGATATAAATTTGCCAGAGCTTACGCCATATGAAGATCATTTGGAGTATTTAAAAGACCAGTTTTTAAAGGTAGAGCTTTACTCAAAGGCTGCTATTTTTGAAAACAGCTCAAGTGATGCCAAAAAGCGTATAAATGAGCAAATTTCTGAGCTTACAAAACGCATAAACGAGCGCGTCAAACTAAGCAAGATCAGCCTAAAGATAGAGCAAATTTTTAAAGAAAACTCACTTGACGAAAAAGAGCAGATTATATTTTTAGCCCTTTTAAAAGAGGAGTACGCGGGCGACTTTGAGAACGGCCGTGATCTAAACACGTTAGTTGGGCTAATAAGCAAAGATGAGCTTGAACGCATCAAAAATCGCACGCTTTTAGAGGACGGCTCAAGGCTCATTGAAGGTGCGCTTATTGATTATGACGAGGTTTTAAACGCTTATGGAAATGTGAGCAAGAGCTTTTTTATAAATGAAGATATTTTGCAAAGCATAATGCACCCAAAAAATGACAAAAATAGTAAAAAAATCAAGATCGAAAGCCTGGTAAAAGAGCAAGAAATTTTTGAGCTAATAGAGCCAGTAACTAGCCTAGAAGATGTCGTGCTAAACGAAAAGACAAAGCAGCTTTTAAGTACAATACTAAAGCAAGTCGATAAAAAAGTGCTCGCTAGACTTAGCAGCTGGGGCATAAAAACTAGAAAAAATATAGACGCCAAGATCATCTTTTACGGCGAGCCTGGCACTGGTAAAACCATGAGTGCCGTTGGGCTTGCAAAAAGCCTAAAGAGGCAAATTTTAAGCTTTGACTGCTCAAAAATTTTAAGCAAATATGTCGGCGAGAGCGAGCAAAACGTAAGGAAAATTTTTGATACTTACAAAGAAATTTGCAAAAAAAGTGGTAGTGAGCCGGTGCTTTTACTAAATGAAGCCGATCAGTTTTTAAGCACGAGAGTGGAGAGCTCGAGCGGAGCTGAAAAGATGCATAATCAAATGCAAAATATCTTTTTAGAGCAGATCGAGCGCTTTGAGGGCGTGCTGATCGCTACGACAAATTTCTTGCAAAGCCTTGACGTGGCGTTTTCTAGAAGGTTTGACTATAAGATCGAGTTTAAAAAGCCTGATTATAACGGCAGGCTTGCCATTTGGCGTAAAATTTTGCCTGAAAATGCGAGCTTTGAAGATGGCTTTAGCGTTGAAAGGCTGGCTGAATTTAACCTAAGTGGCGCACAGATCGTCCTTGCACTAAAAAATACTGCACTAAAAGTAGCTATAAAAGATGATGGGATTTTTACCTTTGAGGACTTTAAAACCACGATAGAGCGCGAGCTAAACTCAAGCTTTGGCGAGGATAAAAAGATGGGATTTGGTTCTTAGGCCTTTCTCTCTTGATTCTATTGTTTGTATAAATTTAAACAAATATAAAAATAGCAAGAGCCACTGACATTGGCGAGTAATCCGCTTTTATCTAATTAGAATTTGCACGATTGTTGTCGCCAAAAATTATAGAAAGTGTGAGCTAAGGTCAAGTTTTGTTTAGAAAAATAGGTCTTGGCTCTTAAGCTCTTCCAAATTTTACTATCTCATGCAGCATATGTTTTGCGCCACGAGGCGAAGTTTAAAGTGCCAGAGATTACTGATCTAAATGTAAAATTTTACTTTCATAGTTAAATTTACGCCTGATTGCCACCAAGATTTATAGCAAGACAGATATCAGCATATTATAGATTTAGCTCGCTCGCCTGTCTCAAATTCACTACTGCAGAGTTTGCAAATGAGTAATTTTTGTCAAAAAATCCCAAATTTTGGAATTTGCCCACTTTGTGATCGCTGTTTGGAATGCGTATTGTGCTTAGAAAGAGTTTTTAATACTTTGTCGTTTTGCATAACACAAAAACCGTCCTCACGAAGTCTAAAATAAAAAGCCTCATAAATTTTAAATTCTCTTTCATGATATTTGTAACAGCGCTTTTTGAAATTAAAAAAGAGATGAGAAAATAGAAATTTATAGGTCCTTGAGCGCAATTTTTACATCCGAAGCAAAGAAGTAATGCGTGATTACTTTAGTAATTAGTATAAAAAATTGATTATATTTTTGGCAAGACTCGAGAAGCTATAAAAATTTTAGTAGCGAAATTTGTCAAAAGGCTTGCAAATTTTAGAAATTTACTGATTGATCTTATCAAGTAGTTCTTCGACCTCTTCAAGTGCAAAGGCCTCTTCTGAGCTTTGTTTTAAGAAGCTCTCCATAAATTCTTTCTTCGAGATCGCAAGGTCAAGCTCCTTGTCACTACCCTTTTGATATGCTCCGATGCGAAGCAGGACCTCATTTTCTTTTAAAAGTGAGTAGAGGCGCTTAAATTTCATCGCATTTAGCTTGTGTTCTTTGCCGATCACGTCACCCATGACACGCGAGGCCGAGTTTTGGATATTGATAGGTGGGTAGATGCCAAAGTCCGTTAGCTCGCGGCTTAGCACGATGTGTCCGTCTAGGATAGAGCGGCTTTGGTCAGCTATCGGATCGCTCATATCATCGCCCTCGACAAGCACGGTGAAAAACGCCGTGATACTGCCCTTGCCCTCCTCTTTGCCAGCGCGCTCCATTAGCTGAGGCAAGAGTGTGAGCGAACTTGGCGGATAGCCTTTTGAGGTCGGTGGCTCGCCAAGTGCAAGGCCGATCTCACGCTGTGCCATCGCAAAACGTGTCACGCTATCCATGATGAAAAGCACGTCATTCCCTTGTTGTTTGAAGTACTCAGCTACGCTCATCGCGCAAAATGCGCCGTACTTTCGCATGAGCGAGCTATCATCGCTGGTTGCTACGATGATGACCGTACCCTCCAGGTCGCCGCCTAGGTTTTTTTCTATAAATTCAGGTACCTCGCGACCACGCTCGCCTATTAGTGCGACTACTTTTATCGGTGCTAGTGTGTTTTTTACGATCATGCTCATAAGGGTTGATTTGCCCACACCTGAGCCTGCGAAAATTCCCAGCTTTTGCCCTTTACCACAAGTAAGTAGCCCATCTATCGTCTTTATCCCAACGCTAAATGGCTCATTTATAAGCCCCCTTTTCATCGCATCTATAGGTGCTCTCATGATCGGCATATATTCAGTCGTCTCGATCGCTCCTTTGCCGTCAATCGGCTTCATAAATGGATCGACCACGCGCCCAAGTAAATTTGGCCCTACTGGTATATTCATACCTTGATCGCTCTCATAGACGAAGTCACCTATCCTAAAGCCCTCGACAAAGCCAAACGGGCTGATATATGCACCATCTGTTTTTATTTGCGTAACCATGCCAAGGCCGTTTTTGCTTTTGTCTTTTGCAACTATCCGTACGATGTCGCCGATGCTTGGGCGAAGTCCAGTTATCTCAATAGTCGTAGCTGTAATCTTAGTTATGATGCCAAAGGTGTTTGAGAGTTTCACACCCTCTTTAAGCTTTAAATTTATGTGCTCTAAGCTCAAAAATGCGTTTCCCTAGGAGAATTTATAAGCGAGAAAAATTCTCGTCTTGTGTCTGCGTTTTTGATAAAGCAGCCCCTAAGAGCCGAGGTCGTAGTGGTTGAGTTTATCTTTTGCACACCCCTCATCTCAACGCACATATGCCTAGCCTCAACCACTACACCAACGCCTTTTGGAGCTATTACGTCCTCAAGCGCCTTTGCGATCTGCTCGGTCATCTGCTCTTGAATTTGTAAGCGTCTTGCGTAGATATTTACCATGCGTGGAATTTTACTAAGTCCCACGACCTTGCCATTTGGGATGTATGCCACATGCACGCGGCCAATAATAGGCAACAAATGGTGCTCACAAAGGCTGTAAAACTCGATGTTTCGCATGAGAACCATCTCGTTATTTGAGCTAGTAAATAGCGCGTCGCCTAGTACCTCTTTTGGATCCTGCTCGTATCCGCTAGTTAGAAATTTAAAAGCTTTATAAACGCGCTCAGGAGTTTTTAAAAGTCCTTCTCTGTTTGGATCCTCGCCTATAATTGTTAGCATATTTTTAACCGAATTTTCAAAACTCTCTTGCATAAATTTTTCTCCATAATTTTATTGCCAAATTCTACGTTAAAACGCCTTTTATATCTATAAAAATTTACAAATTTACAATGAAATAAGGAAAATTCTGCTATATTTTTGGCTAAAAATTTGTATTCATAAAGGAATTAGATGGAAATCAAAATCAAAGCTCTAGATAGCGTAAATACCTTAGCAAGCACGACTATAAGTGCAGATGCTATAAAATCTAGCGTAGAAAAACTAGCAAAAAAAGCAGCAAAAACTATGAAAGTAGATGGCTTTAGACAAGGCCATGTGCCAGTTGCTATTGTGCTAAAACGCTACGAAAAAGAGCTAACAAATGATGCTGAACAAGATGTCTTAAGAGATGTTGTTGATGAGGCTATAAAGCAAGCAGGCAAGAAAAACGATGATCTTATCGGCGAGCCTATTGTTTCAAAATTTGACAGAAAAGATGGTAAGATCGATGTTGAGCTAACAGTTTCATTTAAGCCAAGTGTCGATGTGAGCGGCTATGAGAGCTTGATACCTGAGTTTTCAAACCCACGCGTTTTGAAAAAAGATATCGATGAGAAGAAAACTGAGCTTTTAAAAATGATAGCTCCACTTGAAAAAGTAGAAGGCAAAAGAGGCCTAAAAGTTGGCGATTTTGCTAAATTTGACTTTGAAGGCTTTGTTGATGGCGTTGCATTTGATGGTGGCAAGGCTGAAAACTATGTGCTTGAGATCGGCTCAAATCAATTCATTCCAGGCTTTGAAGATGGCATGGTAGGCATAAAAGCTGGTGGCGAAAAAGATATCGAGGTTAAATTCCCAGAAAACTACGGAGCTGCACATTTAGCTGGTAAAGACGCTATCTTTAAAATAAAACTTCATGAAATTCAAGAGAGAAAAATTCCTGAAAAACTAGATGAAGAGATGCTAAAAACTTTACTTCCAAATGAAGAAAAACCAACTGAAGAGTTACTTGATGAGCGTATAAAAGAGCAAATACGTCAAGAGAAAATTTATAAACTTATAAATGATGAGCTTAAGCCAAAATTTGCTGAAGCTGCGGTCGAGAAATTTAAATTTGACGTGCCAAAAAATATTGTCGAGCAAGAGATCGATATGCAGTTTAGAAACGCATGGAGCTCATTTACTCCAGATGATATGAAGAAATTTAGAGAAGACAAAGATGCTCTTTCTAAAAAACGTGACGAGTTTAGAAAAGACGCTGAAAATAGCGTTCGCCTAACTTTCATAATCGATGAGCTAGCTCGCGTAAGGGGCGTGAAAGTGAGCGATCAAGAGGTCGTTCAAGCGATCTATTTTGAGGCGTATAGAAGCGGTCAAGATCCAAAAGCACACCTTGAGATGTACCGCAATCAAGGCATGCTTCCAGCTATAAAGATGTCAATGATTGAAGAGAAGCTATTTAGCGAGCTCTTTAATAAAGAAAAAGACGAGAAAAAAGCAAGCAAAAAAGAGAAGGCTGAGTAATGAGCTATTACGTTCCTGTCGTAGTTGAAAGAACTAGCAGAGGTGAGCGAAGCTATGATATATATTCCCGTCTTTTAAAAGATAGGATCGTTATGCTAAGTGGCGAGATAGAAGACGGCATGGCTGCTTCTATCGTCGCTCAGCTTCTATTTTTAGAGGCTGAGGATCCAGATAAAGATATCTATCTATATATAAACTCACCAGGTGGTGTGATAACAAGTGGCTTTAGTATCTATGACACGATGAACTACATAAAGCCAGATGTTTGCACGATCTGTATCGGCCAAGCTGCTAGTATGGGTGCATTTTTATTAAGCTGCGGTACGCCTGGAAAGAGATATGCACTGCCAAATTCTCGTATCATGATACACCAACCACTTGGCGGCGCTAGAGGTCAAGCGACTGATATCGAGATACAAGCTCGTGAAATTTTGCGTATGAAAGAGATTTTAAATGGAATTTTGGCAAAAAATACAGGTCAAAAGCTAAGTAAGATCGTAAAAGATACTGAACGTGACTTCTTTATGAGTTCGGCCGAAGCCAAAGAGTACGGACTTGTTGATAAAATTTTGGAGAAAAGTTTTAAATAAGGCCCAAAGTGATAAAGATAGATAATGCACCAGACCCTAAGAAAAAAGCGGTTGAGGTAAAACATATTCTAGAAAAAGAAAAGGTAGATATCTACAGATTTTCAGAAAATGTTTTGCATGAATTAAGCGACGATAATGTTCCATCTACACCAAACAATTACTCTATTTATTTTGAGAAAATGCTTGATGGACAGCCTGATGAATTTAGAAAAGAGATCGGTGATATGATAGTCATAAATTCCGAGATATCAGTACCATCAGGTAGTAATATCTCTATTGAAAAAGAGATAAAGCAAGGATTTATCCAGATAAAAAGTATGCTTCAAGCCGTGGTGCTAATCTATAAAAATTTAGGCATCATGAGAGGCCTAGTACAAAAGCGCATGGATGCACTCAAAAATAATACAAATATCCTAGCTCTTCAAAATGTTTTAAGCGCATTTAATCATGACCTAATAAAATTAAACAGCCTTATGGATAAGCATCTTGATGTCATTAAAGTAAGCTATGATGAAGTAGCCAAGATGCTTAAATCTATTGAAGAGCAGTCGATTTACGATACGACATATGACGTTTATAATAAAAAATTTCTAGTAGCCACAGTACAAAGTGAAGTAGAAGCCGTTAAAAGATATGGCTATAACGCATCGTTTTTACTAGTAAGAGCAAAAGATAGATTTACAAATCGTGTTAAAAATTTAAAAGAGCGAAACAATATGTATAAAGCTATATCACAGCTTCTTTTAAGAACTTCTAGAAGAAGCGATATAGTAGCTCATTATGGTGATGGCTGTTTTGCTATGGTTATGAAATATACTGACGAAAATGGTACAAAACAAGCCGGTAGTAGAATTTTAAATATGCTTTCATCTATACCTTGGAAGATAGATGGTGAAGAGTGCAAGCTTGATATCCAAGTGGTTTCAAGCATGATAACAAAAACAAGAAGCGCTGAAGAATTAATCTCTTACTCGTTAGATCAACTAATACTAACACAAGATGATGAGCAGCCTATATTTTTGGATGAATAAGTAGGAGTTTGGGCTTGATCTTAGAGGTTTTATCTTATCCAAATAAAAAACTTTATGAAGTCTCAAAAGATGTTAAAAATTTTGATGAGGAACTTCACAAACTACTTGATGATATGTATGATACGATGATTGCAAAAGAGGGCATCGGCCTTGCTGCTATTCAGATAGGTGTCGCAAAAAGAATTTTTATTATAAATCTAGCCAATGACGAGGGCGTGCAAGATAAAGAAAATTTAATCGAAATCATAAATCCAAAGTTTGAACTACGTGAAGGAGAATGCATCTATCAAGAGGGTTGCCTTAGTGTGCCTGGCTTTTATGAAGAGGTAAAAAGAAGTGAGGTTGTGGCTATCAAATATCAAGACCGCTTTGGCAAAGAGCAAAGCTTAAAGGCTGATGGGCTTTTAGCTATCGCTATCCAGCATGAAAACGATCATTTAGATGGACATCTTTTTATAGAAAAAATCGGCTTTAATAAACGCAAAAAATTTGACAAGGAATACAAAAAGCAAAAAAAAGAAAAAGTTTCATGAAGTCTTTAAGATGTGCTACTTACGGCGATGGGCTAAAGATAATTGATGTTGAGTCTATCTTCTCTCGCGGGCTTCCTGGTTTTAGCATCGTTGGGCTTGCAAGCGCAAGTATAAAAGAGAGTACAGAACGCGTAAAGGCAGCACTTCTGGCACTTGATTTTTCCTTCCCAGCACAAAAGATAACCATAAATTTATCCCCTTCAGATCTGCCAAAAAGTGGCTCACATTTTGACCTAGCTATTGCTCTTCTTATAGCTCTTCAAAAGGCAAAAAGCTTAGAGAAAATTTTTGTCTTTGGCGAGCTTGGGCTTGATGGAAGCGTAAAAAGCACAGCAAATTTATTTTCTATCTTACTTTTTTTAAGCACGCAGGTAAAAAACGCAAAAGTCTTAGTGCCAAAAGAGATAGCACAAAAAGCTTCAATGATCCCAAATTTAGAAATTTATGCGATTAGTACTCTAGAGAAAGCGATTAGATTTTTTAATGACGCAGAATTTGCAAAAAGTATACGTTTTAACGCCACTCATGAGCTATTTTCAAACGTGATAGAAATTTCTGGCAAAAGATATGTTCCAAATTTAAACTTTGAGCTTGATTTTAAGGATGTTTTGGGTCAAGAAAGAGCCAAAAGAGCCTGCGTTATTGCAGCCGTTGGCATGCATAATATTTTATTTGAAGGCAGTCCAGGCAGCGGCAAAAGCATGTGTGCAAAACGTCTCGTCTACATCATGGTGCCACAAAGCTTAGAAGAGGTGCTAAAGTCTGCCGCCTACCGCTCTTTAAACCTTCAAGATAGCGAATTTACAAGCACCAGAGCCTTTCGCTCGCCCCATCACACTTCAACCAAAAGTTCAATCTTTGGCGGAGGCTCAAATGTCGCAAAGATCGGTGAGATCGCACTTGCAAATGGTGGAGTGCTATTTTTTGACGAGTTTCCTCACTTTGCAAAGCAGGTGATAGAAAGCCTCAGGGAGCCACTTGAGGACAATAAAATTCACATCGCAAGGGTAAATTCAAAAGTGACTTATGAAACTAAATTTATCTTCGTAGCGGCTCAAAATCCATGCCCTTGTGGAAATTTATTCTCTCGCAACTTAAATTGCAAATGCAGCGAAAACGAGATAAAAAACTATAAATCAAGAATTTCGGCTCCAGTGCTCGACCGCATTGATTTAAAAGTTGCTATGGACGAGAGCTCACCAAATGATAGGTCAAGTTTGAGCTCACAGCAAATGAGTGATATGGTTTTAAAAGCCTTTATATTTCAAAAAAAGCGCGATCAAGATGAGCTAAATGGTAAGCTAAATGATGCACAAGTAGAAAAATTTTGTCTATTAGATAATGAAGCAAGAGAAATTTTACAAAAGGCAGCCTTGAAGTACAATCTTTCCCAAAGGGGCATAAAAAGGACACTTAGAGTGGCTAGAAGCATCGCTGATCTTGATGAGAGTGAGCAAATTTTAAAGCCCCACATCTTAGAGGCGCTTAGTTTTAGGGCATAAAGATGAAAAATTTATATTTAGATACGAGAATTTTGGACGAGCGAGCAGGCGAGAAATTTGGCCTTAGCGAAGAAATTTTAATGGAAAATGCCGCCGCTGGCATAGCAAATTTCATCCGTAAGAAATTTAAAAAAGGCGTGAGAGTATTAGGCGTTTGTGGAAGTGGCAATAACGGTGCTGACGTGTTTTGTGCTTTAAGGATGCTTGCTGGAGAGTATGAGTGTGAATTTGTCCTAGCTAGTAAAAGCTTAAAACCACTTGCCGCCAAACAACTTGAAAGGGCTAAATTTGCTGGCGTGCGTGAGAGCAAAGACGCAGAAAATAGCTTAAATAGCGCAAAATGCGTCATAGACGGGCTTTTTGGCTCAGGGCTAAATAGAGCCTTAGATCAAAATTTAAGCGGTCTCATCTCAAAAATAAACGCTAGCCCTGCTTACACCATCGCTTGCGATATGCCAAGTGGACTAAGTAACGATGGCAAGGTGCTAGGTGCTTGCGTAAAAGCAGATATTACGATCACGATGGGAGCTAGAAAGCTTGGGCTCTATAGCGACGCTGCAAAAGACTTTGTTGGCAAGATAAAGGTCGCTGATCTTGGTATAAGCGCTCAAAACTATGAGTGCAAGAGCGACTATCACTTGCTTAAAAAGTGCGACCTCGTGCTTCCAAATAGAAAAAATCAATGCGTAAATAAGGGCGACTTTGGCCACGCATTTATCATATCTGGCGAGCACATAGGAGCTAGCATGCTTTGCGCAAAGGCGGCATTTGCTTTTGGGGCTGGGCTAGTTAGTGTGATAAGTAATGAGAACCTAAATTTGCCAACACATATTATGCAAGCAAGCAAGATAAGTGAGAAAATGAACGCTGGAGCAGTTGGCATGGGACTTGGTGAAAAGGGCATAGAAGAGCTTGATGTGCAAATTTTAAAGGGCAAAAAGCTTGTTCTTGACGCTGATATCTTTTACAGTCCAAAAGTGCTTGATTTATTAAATGAAAACTGTATTTTAACGCCCCATCCAAAGGAATTTTGCTCACTTTTAAAGCTTTGTAATATAGCAGATATTGACGTAAAAACATTGCAAGAAAATAGATTTGCTTATGCTAAGGCTTGGAGTGAGAAATTTAAGGCCGTGCTAGTACTTAAAGGAGCAAACACTATAATCGCCAAAGACGGGCAAATTTTTGTTATGCCTTATGGTAAAAATATACTTGCAAAAGGTGGCAGTGGTGACGTGCTAAGCGGACTTGTGCTTGCCCTTTTAGCTCAAGGCTACGAGCCACTGGATACTGCCATCTCGGCTACACTAGCTCATGCACTAAGCCTTAAAAATTTCAAAAAAAATAGCTACGCGCTCGAGCCAACAGACATTATAAAAGGAGTAAAATGCTTACGAAAAAAATAGCCGTACTTTTTAGCGGTAGTGGCTCAAATTTAGAAGCGATACTTAAAAAAGTTCATAATCAAATTTTTAATGGCATAAAAATTGAAGTTTGCCTTTGTATCTGTAACAAGCCAGGTGCATACGGTATAGAGCGTGCTAAGAAATTTGGGCTTGATACGACGATAATAGAGAGTGCCAAATTTGCAAATAGAGAAGAATTTGACACTGCGGTTGTAGAGCAAATTTTAAAAAGCGGCGCTGAACTAACGGTGCTTGCTGGGTTTATGAGGATATTAACTCCTATTTTTACATCAAAGATAAAAGCCATAAATTTACACCCTTCCATATTGCCACTTTTTAAAGGCGCTCATGCGATAAAAGAGAGCTTTGAGAGCGATATGATGCTCGGTGGAGTTAGCGTGCACTACGTGAGCGAGGAGCTTGACGGAGGTAAACTCATTGCACAAAGAGCGTTTGAAAGAGAAGATGGTATGAGCTTAGAGGATTGGGAGAGCAAAATCCATGCGATAGAGCATGAAATTTTGCCTGATAGCATAATAAAAATTTTAACAAAGGAAACAAATGTTTGAATGGATGACTTCGCCAGAAGCGTGGATATCACTACTTACGTTAACTGGCTTAGAGATAGTTTTGGGTATAGATAATATTATATTTATTGCTATTTTGGTGGGTAAATTACCGCCAGAACAGCGCGGCAGTGGTAGGATTGTTGGCTTAGGGCTAGCCATGGTGACTAGAATTTTACTTTTACTTTCATTGTTTTGGATCATGAAGCTAACAAAGCCACTCTTTACTATCGCAGAATTTAGCATAAGCGGCCGAGATTTGGTGCTTATATTAGGTGGTCTATTTTTACTTGTAAAATCAACCCTTGAAATACATTCTAGTGTTTCTGGCGAAAGCGAAGAACATAAAAATAACACAAAATCACATGCAAATTTCTTGGTTATTGTAAGCGAGATAGCCGTTTTGGATATTGTTTTTTCTCTTGATAGTGTTATCACGGCTGTTGGAATGGCTGAGCATATAGAGATAATGATCATAGCTGTTATTTTAGCAGTTGGCGTGATGATGCTAGCATCAAAAGGTATTTCTAATTTTGTGGACAATAATCCAACAATAAAAATTTTAGCACTTGCATTTTTGGTGCTTGTGGGTATGACGCTCATTGCTGAAGGATTAAGATTTCATATTCCAAAGGGGTATATCTATTTTGCGATGGCATTTTCATTGGCAGTGGAAAGTATAAATATCTATGCAAAAAAGAAAGCAATAGCTGAATAATATTTTTACGACAATGAAAAAGGCTAATGATATGATGGATAAAATGTCAATCAAAAAATTCTAGCCCGAAAAGATAAATCTGTTGAAATTTGAAGGTAAAATTTTGATAAGCATAAAATGCATAATATATAATAGATTGATATTTATTCCGTTGTAATATCAGTGTAAAATATTCTTTCAAGCTACTAAAAATTCGTGAAATAAAGGACATACTTTATAGCTAGGTAGTAAAATAGAGAAGCATAAAAAGCTTGCGTGTGTAAAAAATTAAGTATTTGGCGAAGTATTAATTAATATTTTTGATTGAATTATCTTTTATATATAATTTCTATTAATTTAAGTGTTTTTTAATTGACTTTATAAAAAAAACAAGTTAAAATACGACTTTTTAATGAGGTAGTGGCATAAACTTACAAACACGACTCAGGCGGGGTGTAGCGCAGTCTGGTTAGCGCATCTGGTTTGGGACCAGAGGGCCGAAGGTTCGAATCCTTTCACCCCGACCATGTTAAATGGTGAGTGTAGCTCAGTCGGTTAGAGCATCAGATTGTGGTCCTGAGGGTCGTGGGTTCGATTCCCATCACTCACCCCATTTTGGGCGCTCGTAGCTCAATTGGATAGAGCGACAGACTTCGGATCTGTAGGTTATGGGTTCGACTCCTATCGGGCGCGCCACTTAAAATACTTTATGCGCTCATAGCTCAGCTGGATAGAGCAACGGCCTTCTAAGCCGTAGGCCTCAGGTTCGAATCCTGATGGGCGTACCACTTTATTATTGTTGTGCGGATGTGGTGAAATTGGCAGACACGCCAGACTTAGGATCTGGTGCCCCACGGCGTGAAGGTTCAAGTCCTTTCATCCGCACCATTCTTTTTTATAATCTGAAACAATTTTATGTCATTAAAATTAAAGTTAGCCTTGATTGTAGAAAATATTAGATATTTTTCTTGTTCCTTGACATGTAATAATGTTTTTTGTATAATCTCAATTCTTTTTTAAGCAAATGTCTTGCTAGCTCAGTCGGTAGAGCATCTCACTTTTAATGAGGGGGCCGTTGGTTCGAATCCAACGCAGGACACCATTTTTGGGTTTATGACCCTTTCGTCTAGTGGCTCAGGACTCTACTTTCTCTGTGTAGAAACAGAGGTTCAAATCCTCTAAGGGTCGCCAGATATTTTTTAAATTTTAGGTCGCTTAGCTCAGTTGGTAGAGCGCCACCCTTACAAGGTGGATGTCATAAGTTCGAGTCTTATAGCGACCACCATTTTAGGTGCAGCGGTAGTTCAGTTGGTTAGAATGCCGCCCTGTCACGGCGGAGGTCGCGGGTTCGAGCCCCGTCCGCTGCGCCATCTATTAAACCTTAGGTTAAGGTCGTGTCTCATAAAACACCCATTATTGAGTGTCAAATTAAATTTTAAGATTATAAGTTCTAAGATAACACTTTAAGATTTATTATTGCTATTTAATCTTGCCTCGTTAGCTCAGTTGGTAGAGCATATCACTCTTAATGATGGGGTCGTAGGTTCGAGGCCTACACGGGGCACCATCCATTTTGGCCCATTCGTCTAGCGGTTAGGACACCAGCCTCTCACGTTGGTAACACGAGTTCGAGTCTCGTATGGGTCACCATTTTTTCTAATCCTTTTTTCTTTTTAATTTGTTACATAGAAATTTTTATAGAAAATTTCTTAAAAATGTATACTTATTTGCTTGGCAAATTGCTATTAAAAACGTAAAAATCAATTTTTATAATATTGTGCTTAATGAGTGTGTATTAAGCGATAAATTCTAGAAGTTAGCTTGTAGTAAGCTAAAAAATCTTTATAAATATAATAAAAGTACATCATAGAAACGTGATTACATAGCGTTACAAGTTTTTTGCTTTGATCTACTGGGCAAAATTCATTAAGTGTTTTTAATTTTTAAGCTTAAAAATCGTAAAACAGCCTACATTTAGTATTGTTGATTTAATAAAATGGCCAATTCTCTTTATTTATGAGAAAGATGCTTAAAATTTAAACATACCAGCCATGCTCGTGCGTTAAAAATACATTAAGGCTTACGATAAATATAGCTCTTTTTATAATATAAAGAGCATTTGATAGCAATGCAAAAAATAATTAAATACGTAAAAAAGTTCAACTTAAATAGCAAAAATAAAGGCTAAAATTTAAGCTTAAATATAAAACTTAGCAAGCAAGCTATTTCTTTGCTTTTAGCTTTTGCCTATCATGTCAAGCTTAGCTTTGCAAGCATCTTTATACGGGCTTACAAAATTTGAATCAGAGCACTCATTTAAATAAGGTCTAGCCAACTTAAACTGTTTTTGCCTTATATAGATTTCGCTTATCAAATTTAAAGCATGTAAGCGATCTTCTGGCTCAAGCTTCATATTTAGTATAAATTTCGTCTCGTCAAGCGCCTCATCTAGGTTATCTGTCTTTAGTGAAGCTTCTGAATAGTTAAAATTTATCTTTGGTGAAAATGTATTTATCTTGGCTTTTGTTTGTAGTTCAAGAGCTTTTTTGGCATACGTTGTAGCTATGGCGTAGTCATTACTTTTCATCGCATAGTCGCTTATAGCTGTATATGCTTCGATAATCTTAAAATCTTGGCCTCTTAGCTGCTCAATAGCGCTAATGGTTGAGATCGCCTCCGTAAAGCGTTTTAATGCAAGCAATGAGTAAAACCTGTCAAAAAGAGATGGTGTTGGATCTGAGTATTCAACTGATGAGCCAAGTGAAAGCGCATCATTTGCAGCAATGATCGCATGCTCGTAGTCTTTATTTTTATATAAAATTTTGCTCAAATTTACCAGCCATTCGACCCTATCTTCTAGATTTTCATCTTTTGCATGAGCTTTTGCCAGCTCAAGTGCATCGTTGTAGCGGGCCGTTCTGTAATAGCAGTTAAAGAGCTTAAATTGTGGTAATGAGATTTTGTTTATATCGTAGTTTTCAAGTAAATTTATAACAGCCGTGCAATCATCTTTTATAAAATACTCTTTTGTAAGCTCTAGCGCAGCCTCATTTATCAGCTCCATTGCCTTACTTAAATTTCCATCTTTTGCCATGGTTTTGTAAGATAGTGCATCGGAGAATTTACGCTCTTTAATATCCAGCTCAAGCTCGCTTATTAGAGCCTTTTGGCTAATGTTTGTCCCAGCATATTTTTCAATTAGCTCTTTATATCTAGCATGAAGTGCAGTAGCATTTTTATCCTTTTCTTCAAAAAATAACCCATCTTTTGCTTTAGTCACCTCATCGATATAATCACCATATTTAAACTCTGTCTCATATCTATTTAAGTATTCGTATGCTTTTTTCTCATCTTTTGTTTTGGCTAGATTTAGTGCTAAATTTTTTAAAGCAACTTCATAAAAATCTTTCGTCCTATCGCTATTATTTATCAAAATTTCATAAATTTTAGCAGCCACATCAGGCATATCTTTACTTGCGAATGTAGTTGCAAGATTCATCGACTTTGTTGGGTTGTTCATAAAAAATTTTTCATTCGCATTTGCAATTTTTAGTATAAATTTCTTTGCTTCATCAAATTTTTCTTTATCGATATTTGCATCAGCTAGGCTTAGTGCTGATCTACTTGCAAGGTCGATGTCGTTTGTGGAGTAAAGTACTTTTTCATAGTCTTTTAGCGCCTCTTTTTGTCTGCCTATCTTGTAGAGATAATCAGCATAATCAAGCGCTGCAAGTTTCGTAAATTTTGAGTTTGCGTGCTCTTCGTTTAAGATATCAAGCATATATTTTGCATCACTTGCGATGCTATCTTTTAGGTAGGCTCTAGCGATTAGGTAGAGCACCTCTGGATAGTTTTCATCAGATGGGAATTTTCTAATCCAAGCCCTACCTTCACTTACGATATCTTTTGGCTCGATCTCTTCAAACTCATTTTTTATCTCAAAAATTTTATCAAGAGCCCTTAGACGAAATAGTAAAAATTCACTTGAAAAAAGGCTATTTGGATGCCTTTTTATCGCTGTTTGAGTATCTTTTACTACATTTTCATAAGCGCCCTTTTCATAAGCTCGTTTTATACTTATGTAGATATCAATGTCATTACTATCAAGTCCAGCAATAGGGGCTTTGTTAAGATCAAGCGCTCCAATACTAGGATTTAGCATATCTTTAAAATCAGGTTTAAAATTTAGCCCAGACTTTCTCTTGCTATTTTCACTGAGCGAAGTATCTATGATTATGCTAAAGTGTTTTGAAATGGTTGTTTTTGGGCTATCTTGTACGTTTTGGCTATTATAAAGCTCAGTTTTTATATTTAGTAGTTTTGACGGTGCTTTTGGCATTATGACGATAAAAAGTTTGCCATCTTGCTTTTTATATTTTATATCCATTAATGGCAGTGTCGTATCTTCAATTTTTGGCAAAATTTCATTATCTAGCATGCAGACATAGCGTTTGGTATCGTAAGCTAAAATTTGCTCCACGCATTCAAATTCTTGCTCATCGCTTAGCTGAAGAACGCTATAAGGTTTATCACCATTTGCGCCGCTATTTAGGCTAAGATTAAAAGCGGTTAGATAAAGCGGAAAAAATAAAATAATTAAGAGCTTTTTCATGCCGCAATTATAGTTAAATTTTCTAAAATCCTGAAGCAAAGACAAAATGCTCAATAAATTCCAAAATTGCTCCAGAAAATAAAAACGAAAAGGCCGTTCCAGCTACCGCAATGCCAACAATTACTTTTAATGCCATCGAGATATTTGCGGTGTAGAGATTTTTATCTTTTACGATCGGCTCTTTTAAAAACATAAAGACGATTAGCTTTAAATAGTAATAAATCGCAATGGCAGAATTTATCATGATTATAACGCCAAGCACGACGTAATCAGATTTTATGAGCGATGAGATAAGTACCATCTTACCCCAAAAGACGCTAAAAGGCGGAATGCCAGCAAGAGCGATCATAAAAATTCCCATTATCACAGCGTAGCTTGGTAAAATTTTTATAAGCCCTGAAAATTTCTCAAATGGGTGCTTAAAGCGCTTGTCCCAGCAGACGACATCGTCGCACCTTGCCACCCAGAGCATAGAAAATGCGCCCAAATTTGCAAACAAAAACATGATCCAGTAGAAAAACAAGGCGACATTTGTCTCGTGAGAATTTGCCACAAGCGCGCAAAGCACGACACCAGCGTGAGCTATGGAGCTAAAAGCAAGCATTCTTTTTACGTCCTTTTGTACTAGCGCCATGATATTTGCAAGACTCATAGTAAGCACGGCGATGATGTAAAGAAGGTCTTTTATCCACGAAATTTGCGAGGCCTCAAGCATGGCAAAGACGCGAAGTGCGACGATAAATGCTGCTACCTTTGGTACGATCGACATATAGCCTGCTAATGGTGCATTTGAGCCCTCATAAACGTCTGGTATCCATGTATGAAATGGTATGAGTGAGAGTTTAAAGCCAATGGCTGAGGCGATAAAAACGCAGGCAAGCAGGATGATTAAATTTTGATTTAGGCTAAGGTCTTTTATCACTACGCCAATTCGCGTGATATCGATAGAATTTGTAGCTAGATAAAATATCGCTATCGCCATCGCAAAAAAGCCAGCTGAGAGCGAGCCCATCGCAAAGTACTTGATCGCTGCCTCGACGCTTTTTGCCTTGTTGTGAAGGGCGATTAGGGTGTAGAGGCAAAGCGAACTGATCTCAAGGCCTAAAAAGATGATGAGTAGATTATTTGAGCTCACCATAAATAAAAATCCAGCGATCATAAACAAAAATAGAGCGTAATACTCGTAAATTTTGTACTCAAAATACTCTTTTGTGCTAAGTGCAAGCGGGATAAAAAGGGCTGAGGCGATTAGGATGATGACTTGAGAGATGACCGAAACGCCATCAACTAAAAGCATATCCCAAAAGCTAAGGCTAAGACCGTTAAAATCAAGTATTAGACCTAAATTTACAAATATTGCGATAATACAAAATACGCAGTAGAAATTTCTTGAAAGATCTTTTTTTATGGTGCCAACGATTAAGATAAAAAGCGCAAAAATTATCATGCTAAGCATCGGAGCAACCGAAGATAAAGAAATTTCTTTAAGGTCTAAAAAGGCTATTTCGTTCATAGTTTGCTCCCGCCATTTAAAGATAAAATCTTATCCTTTGTGTCGCTATTTACAGCTCTAGTTTGCATTTTGCTTATGATATTTTGCACGCTTGGCTCAAGCGGCTTTAGTATTAAATTTGGAGCAACACCAAGAGTGATGATAAGCAAGCAAAGTGGCACAAGAGCGGCTAGCTCTTTGAAATTTAGATCTTTTAGGCTTAAATTTTTCTCCTTACACTCGCCAAAAAATACCCTTTTATAAAGCACTAGCATATAAACAGCGCCCACGATGATGCTAAAGCCACCAAGTAGCGCAAAGAGCTTGTTTAGCTTAAAGACGCCAAGCAGGCTCAAAAACTCGCCAACAAAGCCAATCGTTAGAGGTAGGCCGATACTTGCAAGCGTTGCTATAAAAAATATGAGCGCGTACTTTGGCATGACCTTGGCAAGGCCACCAAATTCGCAAATTTCTTTGGTGTGAGCCCTCTCATAGATGACGCCAACTAACAAAAATAGCGCACCACTAACGATGCCGTGGCTTATCATCAAAAATATTGAGCCACCAAGGCCTATTAAATTTAGTGAAAAAATGCCAAGCATGATGACGCCCATGTGTGAAATGGAGCTATAAGCGATCACTTGCTTTATGTCGCTTTGTGCGTAGGCAACGAGGGCTGCGTAGATGATCATAATGATGGCTATGACGCAGACAAAGCCACTTAAAAGTAGGCTCGCGTCTGGAAAAAGCGGTAGTGAAAATCTCACAAAGCCGTAAGTGCCCATCTTTAAAAGCACGCTAGCAAGCAGCACCGAGCCGATAGTCGGAGCCTGTCCGTGCGCGTAAGGTAGCCACGTATGAAATGGAAATAATGGAGTTTTCACACCAAAGGCAAAGAAAAACGCTAAAAATAGCCAAATTTGAGCGCTTTGCCCGATACTAAGCTTGTACCAGTCAAGCAAGCTAAAGCTAAAGACGCCGCTTTTTTGATAGCACAAATAGCCGATAAAGATGATCGCTACTAGCATAAAGACAGAGCCTAAAAATGTATAGATGAAAAATTTAATCGCAGCATAAATTCTATTTTTACTGCCAAATGCGCCGATGATGTAAAGTAGCGGTATGAGGCTAAGCTCCCAAAAGCTGTAAAACAAGATCATATCAAGCGCGCTAAAGACGCCCATCATCGTGCTCTCTAAAAATAGCACGCTAATAATTAGATGCTTTAAATTTCCATCATCGCTAAGTGCCACGATAGAGATGAAGCTCATAAATGCACTAAGTACGATAAGTGCTAGCGAAATGGTATCGATGCCCACAAAATAGCTGATATTTAGGCTTGGTATGAGTGAGACTTGATGTGTTAAAACAAAGTCATAACCCTGAAAATCAACATTGACGCAGATAAAAATGGCTAGTAAAAGCTCTATGAGAGCGATGCTTGCTCCATAAAATTTGATGCTTTTATTTTCTATTAAAAAGCCAAGTATCGCGCTTATTGCAGGGAAAAATATGATTACACTTAGCATTATTTGGCTCCGTTTAATAAAAATATAAAGCTTAAAAGCAAGGCAAATCCTGCGACCATAAACCTAAGCATAATGCTTAAGTCGCCACTTTGCATTTTGTTTGCTAAAAATGCAAATTTATTTAGCGCCATTGCGACTAGATCGACACTATGATCGATTATCATCTCATCAATCTTTTTACAAATTTGTGAGATCAAAATGTAGCCATTTATAAAAAATTTCTCATAAAATTTTGGTATAAAGTAGGCATTTTGCAAAATTTTGTAAGCTTTATTCTCACAAATATTCTCTTTAAAAATTTCTTTTTTATAGGCAAATACTGCAAAGCCAGCGCTTGCTAGCACCAGACTAAGTGTTAAAATAAGTAAAAAAATTTCACTACTGTGAGATAAATTTAGTGAAAAATCTTTTAAGCTTTTTTCTAAAAACTCACTAAAGTTACTCCAAAAAAAGCCACTTATGACTGAGAGAATTCCAAGCATGCCCATGCCAGCTAGCATATAGTTTTTAGCTTCATGAACGTGTTTCTCGCTCTTTGGCTTTGTGAAAAAGACGAGCATAACGAGCCTAAAGCTATAAAATGCCGTAAGTACGGCACCAAAGAGCAAAATGATCCATAAAAATTTATTTTCACTAAAGGTGACTTCTAAAATTTTATCTTTAGAGAAAAAGCCAGCAAATGGATAAAAGCCAGATAGTGCGCAGCTTGCGATGATAGAAAGAAGCGCAGTTGGCTTCATAAATTTATAAAGCCCACCCATTTTTTTGATATTTAACTCGTCATTCATCGCGTGCATAACGTTGCCAGCGCATAAAAATAGAAGTGATTTGAAAAATGCGTGCGTGACAAGGTGAAAAAGCGCGATCTTATAAGCGCCAAGACCAGCAGCTACAAACATATATCCAAGCTGCGAAAGCGTCGAGTAGGCGACTATTTTTTTAAGGTCGTTATGTACTAGTGCAATGCTAGCGGCAAATATCGCCACAAAAGCGCCAAGGCAGGCTATAAAGTGCGAGACTTCTGACACATTTGTAAAGATGAAATTTGCACGTATCACTAGATAGACGCCAGCTGTTACCATGGTTGCTGCGTGGATGAGTGCAGAAACTGGAGTTGGCCCCTCCATAGCGTTTGCAAGCCAGGTGTGAAATGGAAACTGTGCGCTTTTACCCATGGCGCCTATAAAAAGAAGTGTTGCAATGATGCCTAAATTTAGCCCGCTAAAATCGTTTCTAGCGGTAAAAACCTCGCTAAATTTAAGTGAGCCAAAGCTATAAAATATATAAAAAATGCCAACAAGCATCGCAAGGTCAGCGACTCTATTCATTATAAAGGCTTCGTTTGCAGCGATATTTGCACTAGCTCTTTTATACCAAAAGCCAATGAGTAGCCACGAGCAAAGTCCAACACCCTCCCAGCCGATGAAAAGTCCTATAAAATTATCACTTGATACAAGGACGTTCATGCAAAATACAAAGAGTCCTAAATAGCTAAAAAAGCGGTTAAAGCTTGCGTCATCTTTCATGTAGCCAATGGAATATATATGCACTACACTGGCCACCACACCCACAGTGCTAAGCATAACAAGGCTAATGGCGTCAAGATAGAAGCCAAAATTTAAATCCAGACCACCAAAATTTATAAATTCTTTTAGTGATAAATTTAGCGGTTCATCTATGCCAAGACTGGCTGCTAGCATAAGTGAAGCGGTGGTGCTAATAATCATGAGAAGTGAACAAAAAACACCAATTAGTAAATTTTTACTGCTATGTGAAAAAAGTCCAGAAACGATAAAGCTAAGAAGTGGAAAAAATAGCGAAATACAAAATAAAATCATCCCTTAGCCTTTCATATTTGTCATTGACTCTAGGCTGATGCTGCCAGTCTTTTTGTACCAAAGCACGAGTAGCCCTAACCCCACGGCGACCTCGCTAGCAGCGATAGCCACTATAAAAAATGCAACTATCTGGCCTGTTAGGTCAAAGTAATACTTTGAAATAGCAGCCAGGGCGATGTTTGCTGAGTTTAGTAAAATTTCACTTGAAAAAAATAGCATGATCAAATTTCTTCTTCGCATTATGCCAATTAGCCCTATTACAAAGACTAGGCTTGCTAGGATGAGGTAATGTGTAAGACCTATCATAGTATCTCCTCTAGGCTGCTTTGGCTATTCATATCTTTGTGTATCAAGATGATGCCAGCAACCATCGCAACAAGAAGCATTACGGCACACATCTCAAAAGCGATCAAATACCTACTAAAAAGTAAAATTCCAATAGCCTCGATATTGCCAAGCTCACCAACCACTGGATTTAAACTCTCAAGCTTAACGCTATAAATAGGCGCTAAAAATATAAATATCAAAAGCAGCGCTACAAAGCTACTTAAAAGATAGACAATAATCTTTGCCCTTTTACTACTTTTTGGTTCACACTCTTTGCTACTATCAAAAAACATCATCGCAAATGCATATAAAACGACCACAGCGCCTGTGTAGACTATTATCTGTACTACACCCAAAAATTCCGCTCCAAGCAAGAAAAATATAGCCGAGATAAAGACCATGCCAGCAGCTAAAGCTGAGACCGCGTTTAATGCGTTTTTACAAAATACGCTAAAAGAAAAGCTCACCAGAATCAAGGCACTAAAAAGATAAAATGCAAAGCTCTCATACATTTTTTACTCTTTGTAAATTTATATCGCTCACCACTTTTGTCTCATTTTCACTCTCGCTTATAAATGCATTTGGCGTCTTTTTGACCAAGCTGTCAGAATTTTTAGCAAGTGCGCCATAGCCTTCAAATTCGCTTTGATCTTTTAAAAATTTATCTTTTGTTAAAAACTCATCTTTCGTGCCAAAAATAGCTCTATGTTCACTTGCGACCTCATACTCCGTGCCACATACTATGGCAAGCTCAGGGCAGACATCAGCGCAAAATCCGCAGTAAACGCATCTACTTAAATTTATAGTGTAGCTTGCGACCTTTTTGCGCCCATCTTCACCAAGTGAAGTTTTCATTGAGATGCAGTTGCTAACGCAAATTTTCTCACATAACCCGCACCCAATGCAACGTTCATTTTCACTTTCAACAAATTTCAAAAGCTTATGAATGCCCCTATATCTAGCATTTAGCTCCATCTTTTGCATAGGGTATTTTAAAGTATGCGACTTGCTAAAGAGCATCTGCTTTATCGTGACTTTTAGTCCGATCAAAAGATCAGGCTTAAATGTGATAGCGATGAAGTGCTTAAATTTATCAAACGCGCTCTTTGGCTTTAACTTTTCATCTATTAAAATATATTTTTTCTCACTCATTTTTCGCCTTAGATTAGTAGCATAAAGCCAGTGATTACGATATTTAAAATTCCAAGCGGAAGCAAAATTTTCCAGCAAAATGCACTTAACTGATCAACTCTTAAATGTGCCCATGAAGCCCTTACCCAAATAAAAAAGAAAAAGACAATGCTTGATTTTAAGATGATCATTAAAGCACCTGGGATAAATAAAAATTCGTTAAATCCACCTAAAAATAAAATCGTAATGATGATGCTAGCAGCGATCATATTTGTGTATTCGCCGATGAAAAACATCGCCCATCTCATGCCGCTATACTCGGTGCCATAGCCTGCTACTATCTCTGTTTCGTTTTCTGTTAAGCAAAATGGCGTTCTGTTGCACTCCACGAAGCTTGCTATTAAAAAGAGTAAAAAGGCAAGGGGCTGCTTGAATATAAGCCAGCCAAAAATTCCTTTTTGATAGTTGTTTATATCCACAAGTGAGAGTGAGCTAGTTACCATTACGACGCTTAAAAGAGCCATGCCAGCGACTATTTCGAAACTAAGAAGTGAGACTACTGCGCGAGCTGCGCTAATTAATGCAAATTTATTATAGCTTGCAAGACCAGCTGCAAGCGGAGAGAAGACGCAAACTGAAGCAACGCCAGCGATGTATAAAATACCAACATTTATATCTGAGAGAATCGGACGTAATGTATGTCCAAAAATTTCAAACTCAGGCAAAAACGGCACAGGTGCAAGCGCTGCAAATGCGGCAATGGCTGATATTAGTGGAGCTATTAAAAAGATAAATTTATTCGTATTTGCTGGTACGATGTCCTCTTTTGTAAAGAGTTTTATCATGTCAGCTACTATCTGTAAAATTCCAGCAGGTCCCACCATATCAGGTCCAACGCGGCGCTGCATGTAGGCTAGTACCTTTCTTTCAGCGTAAGTTGCCAGTCCTGCAAGGCTTGCCATGACGGCTAAGATGACCACGGCTTTAATGATAGTGCTTAGCACAAAAAATAGTGTTTCACTCATCTTTTGCCTTTATGATTTTAACTGTGGCGTAGCTTTTGCCATTAAATATAACGCCCACATCAAGCTTGTCGTCATAATCACCTAAATACGCACCAACTCCGCCAAGCTCGCTATCAAGCTCCACGCAAATGGCAAGCTTGTGCCCATCTTTTTCTAAAATAATCGCTTCATTTTGTGAAATTTCAAATTTAGCCATAAATTCGCTACTTGCATAAAGCTTCGCTCTTTTGGCTGTTTGTGTGGCATAGTTTGCAAAAAATGATGGTAAATTTATAGGATTTGAAAGACTTATGAGTGCCTCATCGTCTTTTAAATTTATGCTCTTGCTATCTTTTAAAAGTGGCTCTATATCATCATTTGGTGTGAAATTTGAAATTTCTAGTTTATAACCTCTGTGACTTGTGCCGTCGTTTGCGTAAAAATTTTCTAAATCATCAAATTTAATGCCTTTGTAACCCTTTTCTTTTGGTAAATTTGGCGTGTAATCAATCGTATCTTTAGCCATTAGTCCAAGTGCATTTGCAATATCGTTTAGAAAATAACCTTTGTGCGGTATCGCCACATTTGTTGGCACTAGGGCGTTATTTATGCTTGTAAATGTGCCTTCTTGCTGATTTAGCGCGCTAGCATCGATATCGCCTTCAAAAATGCTAAATTTATAATCGCCATTTTCGTTATAGCCAAGCGTCTTGCCAGGCTTTTTCTCGCTTGTAAGAGTGCAAATTTTAGCAACACCAAGTGAGTTTGTGCGTGGTGGTATTAGCATCACACGAAACGGCGTAGCTCTAGCGATCACTCCAGTAAGTGCGGCTAGTAAATTCGCATTTTCATCCGTGTAAAAATCGCTTCCTAAAATGAGCGTAAATTTACTTTTGCCCTCGCTTAAAGCTGGTGCATCTAAGCCAAAATTTTCATCAAAATTTTTAAGCTTTGATGTAAGCGTGCTAGATAAATTTTCGCCCCAGTTTTTAAGCACAAAGAGTAAAATTTGCTCTAATTTTCCAGCTTCATGCGCTACATAGATAAAATTTTTAGAATATTTTTTAACGATCTCATCGGCTATGTGATGAAAGTAAATTCCAGCTGCTTTATTCATTTTTAAAGCATTATTTAACTTAAAGCTTGTCACTGGGCTTTCGTGTCTTAAGAAACTGCCAGCAGTGATGATAAAATCGCTATTTTTAATATCTTCATAGTCTGCGTTATATGAGCTAAGCCCACTAAATTCGCTAAATTTATTTAAAAATTTTTGATAATTTAGCGCTTCATTGTTTATTAAATTTAGATCAAATTTTTCTCTTAAACGCTCTAAAATAAGGGCTTCTTCGTTCGTGATGAAGCTATTAAATTTTATATTTTTGATCGCGCCATTTTTAATATTTAAAACAATCTCTTCAAATTTTTCTTCATTTTTACAGGCAAGCTCGTTGTGAAAGTCATAACCAAACCTAGCTGCTCCACTTATCTCGCCAAATGTAAAATCATTGCTGACGCGGTAAATTTGCTTACTTCTATCGCTAGTACTCTTTTCTTTTACGTCATAGTAAATTAGCTCGCAGTCGCTTTGATGTGGATTTGCAGCTAGGATAGGATTTAGCTCCCAGATATTTGTGCTATATTGAAAATGTGAACTAATAAGCGCTCCAGTAGGGCAAACGCTGATACACTCGCCGCAAAATGAGCAGTCTAGACTCTCGCCCACGCTTGGACCTATTAAGCTTTTTTGCATCTTGCTAAAAACTGCGTAGGCATCTTTTGGCATACTCTCTTTTAGCTCTTTTGGCACCTCAACGCCCCTTGGTACGGTCTTTAGTGCACTCTCACCGATCCTATCTTTACAAACAGTGACACATCTTTCGCAGACTATGCAAAGAGCTGGATCGTAGTTGATTAGCCCCCATTTTTTATGTGGTTTGTGCGTGTCAGCGATGGCAAATTTTTGTTCATTTACCTTTAGACGCGTGGTTAAATTTTGTAGTTCGCATTCGCCACTTTTGTCACAAACGCCACATTGAATCGGATGATTTACGCAGTAAGTCTGCATGATCGCATTTCGCTCGGCAGCGATTTCTGGCGTGTTTGTATAAATTTGCATATCCTCTTTTGCTTTGGCATTGCAGCTATACACTACTTTGCCATTTGCCTCGACCATGCAAAGCCTACAAGCAAGAGTTGGTGAGCAGCCACTAAGATAGCAAAGAGCTGGGATATAAATTCCATTTGCTCTTGCGATATTTAGGATGCTCTCGCCTTCATCTGCTTCTAAAATTTGATCATTTATGCTTATTTTCATTTACTAACTACTACTTGTTTAAATGTGTATCCATCAAACTCTTTTGCGCCAAATATCGCAACTGTGCCTTTTAGTGAATGGTCTAGTTTAAATTTTGCCTTCACGCTAAAATCTTTTGCTTTAAGCTCTAGCATATCGCCATCCTTTGCCTTTGCTACGATACCAAATTGCATGCCTCCTACGATCTCATCGCTTGCGTTTTTGTTTAGATAAACGACTGCTCCGTCAAAATTTTCAAGCTCTTTTAGCTCGTCTATTTTGTGATAATCATTAAATTCTTTCCTGCAACCACCAGCTAAAACGACATTTTTGCCTAAAATTTCAAGTAGCCAAAAGATCGCATCTTTGTCTGGATGAGTAAAAAATGAATCATCAATAACGATGTTTTTAACGTCCTTTATCCACTCGCCTAGCTCTTCAAATTCCTCTTCACCAACATTGCACTCGCCACTTATCAGCCCATCATCAAGCTCGCTAAAAAACTCATCGCAAGATAAATTTGCGTATTTGCAAAGAAGAGCTAAGACATAGCTTATTGAGCCTATTTCGCAGCGGATTAAATTTTCACCGCCAAGCTCGCTATCTTCGATGCAAGAGATGTATTTAAATTCATGCTCTTTTATCTTTTTTGCTAAATTTTTGTCGCTCAAGCTTAGTAAATTTGCGATGCTTAAGCTTTTGCCTGCTATTAAATCATTAAATTTCATATCTTGCCCTTTTTTATAGTTAATACCCAATCAACTTGGTTAAATTTAAGCGAGTTCATCACTTCGCAGTTTAGATTATAGGCTAAATTTACAGCCTTTGTCACGCCGCTAAAATCGCCTATCTCAAATAAAAATATAATCACTTCGCCAGCCTCGCCAGCCTTTATCTGCTGTCCAAGAGCGCTCAAAAACTCACTCTTTAAGTGCCTAAGATCGACCCTTCTCATCTATCGACCTCGCCTAAGATGATATTTGTGCTACCAATTATCGTAGCGACGTCAGCGACGTACTGACCTACTAATAAATCTTCGTAAATAGCACAGTGCCAAAAGCTTGGCGTGCGAATTTTTAGGCGATATGGGCTTGCGCTGCCATCTGAGTTTATATAAATTCCTAGCTCGCCCTTTGGCGACTCGCTAGCGAAGTAAATTTCGCCTTTTGGGGGTTTTAGCCCCTGAGTTATAAGCACAAAATGCTGCATTAGAGAATAGTTTTGAGTCATGATCTGCTCTTTTGAAGCGCTCACATATTCTGGTGCGTCAGCGATGATGGCAGGGCTGCTGGTCTGATACTTGCTAACACACTGCTTTAAAATTTTCACGCACTCACGCATCTCTTTCATGTAAAGTAGATATCTTGCGTAGCAATCGCCCTCATTAGCGTACGGCACGGTAAATTCTAACTCGTCGTAGATGAGATATGGCTCCTCTTTTCTGATATCACGTGCGACTCCGCTTGCTCTTAGCATGACGCCAGAACAGCCGCTACTAAGGGCTAGTTCTTTACTAATTACACCCACATCTACAAGCCTTGCTTGCCAAATTCTATTTTCACTTAGCAAATCTTCATAAAGCGTGATATCGCTTGGAAATTTTTCACAAAATTTAAGCAGCTCCTCGCACCAGCCATCAGGCAGATCAAGCGGCACGCCACCGATCCTTATGGAGCTATGTGTTAGCCTTGCGCCGCAGTATTTTTCTATTAGATCAAGGACGTATTCGCGCTCTCTAAATGCGTATAAAAAGACGCTCATTGCCCCCACATCAAGGGCGTGCGTAGCTAAAAACAAAAGGTGTGAGCTGATGCGGTTTAGCTCCAAAAGCATCACTCTAATAATCTGCGCACGGCGAGGCACTTCGATAGCGCAAAGCTTCTCCACAGCCGCGCAAAATGCGTAGTTATTCGCACTTGATGCGATGTAATCAACCCTATCAGTCACCGGGATAAACTCCTGATAGGTCATATTTTCAGCCATCTTTTCAACGCCTCGGTGCATAAAGCCAACCTCTGGCATAGCGCGCACGACCTTTTCTCCGTCAAGCTCAAGCACAAGCTTTAGCTGTCCGTGTGCACTTGGATGCTGTGGACCAAAATTTAGTATCATCTTGCCGTCATTTTGCTCAAATTCTAAATTTTCAAAAAATGGTTTTAAGCGGTTTGGTGACTGGCTCAAGGTCTTTCCTTTACTATCTGGCTCTGGTTAAATTTAGCCTTTTTGACAAATTTTATGCCACCATCTTCTTGATACTCGTACTCTTCGTTAAATACTCTTGAAAATCCAAAGGTATCTTTCTCTTCAATATAAGCTGGATCGCGGTTCTCTTCACCAATTTGCTCTCTAAATTCACTTCCAAAAATTTTATCCACCTCGTACCATTTGGCAGCCTCGTCGCCAGTTAGCGGGTAGCTCTTTAGTAGTGGGTGTGAGAGCCAGTCATCAGGCATTATGAGGCGCTTTAAATTTGGATGATCTTTAATGAGAACGCCGCTTAGATCATACATCTCGCGCTCAGCCCAGTTTGCGCTTTTGTAAAGCTCGCAAACGCTTTTTAGCATTTCATCATTTTTTACAAAGCATTTTACACGGACGCGTCTATTTTTACTCATGCTAAGAAGTTGATAAAAGACCTCATATCCATCTTTTTGATTTATGAAATCAAGTGCTGCAAGCTCACTAAGCTGTTCGTAACCAAAGCTTTTTAGTGTCTCAAGCGCTTTAAAATTTTCACTAGAATTTATATAAATTATAAGCTGATCAAACTCCACATAGCTAGATAAAATTTCTACTCCGCTTTGCTCTAAGATGGCTAACTCCTCATCAAATTTAGAACCTTTTACCTCATCTTTTGGCGTATGCTTTTCTATATAAAATTTTTCGCTGTAATACTGCTTTTTTTGCTGGTCGTTTTTTGGCTTATACTCTCTCATATGTCTAGCTTTCTTGGCTTTTGCGCCCTAAATGCACTTTGTTTTCTTATCTTTTTTTGAAGCATCATAAGTGCATATTGAAGCGTCTCCGGACGTGGGGCACAGCCTGGGATGTAGATATCTACTGGTATGATGCGGTCTACGCCTTGAACGGTTGAATAGGTGTTAAACATACCGCCTGTATTTGCGCAGCTGCCCATTGAGATAACCCACTTTGGCTCAGGCATCTGATCATAAAGACGCCTTGTAAATTCAGCGTGTTTTTTAGTTAGCGTGCCAGCTATAATCATCACCTCTGAGTGTCTTGGACTTGCCCTAAAAATGGTGCCAAATCTATCAAAGTCATATCTGCTAGCGCCACTTGCCATCATCTCGATAGCACAGCAAGCAAGCCCGTAGCTAAGTGCCCAAAGTGAGTTACTTCTGCCCCATTGAACTAGCTTATCAACGGTTGTTAAAACGACTGGCAAGCCACCATTTGCAGCGTAATTTATCTGATGCTTTGCCATTTAAAGACTCCTTTTTGCCAAGCATAAGCAAAGCCGATAAGTAAAATCGCCACAAAAAGCAACATTTCGATTAGTCCAAAAATTCCAAGTAGCCTAAAATCCACCGCCCACGGATACATAAAGATGACTTCAACATCAAACAAAATAAATAAAATTCCATAAAAAAAGTAGTGGATATTTATCTTATTTGGCTGTTTTACGGTGGTTGGACCACACTCATAAAAGCCAAGTTTTAGACGCTGTGTATTGCGGTTGGCTAGTTTTTTGCTTATTTTTGAAGATAAGAATGTTATTAAACAAAATGAACAAGTTGTTAGTAAAAGTATGATAAATGCACCAAAATAGGTGCTTTCAAGCTCTGAATGTGACATACTTTGCCTTTTTTAATTTTTAAGATTCTACTAAATTTAAATTTATTTGAGCTTGAAACAGCTTAAGAGTAGGGTGAGTATTGTGCTTTTGTGTAAAAATTACTCCTATTTTATCTTCTCAACTGCATCTTTTGCAGCACTTATTCGCTCGCTCTCGTCTAGCTCACGCACAAAGCCATCTTTTACTAAGATGATCCTAGTTGCTACATCAAAGTAGCTATCATCGTGGCTAACAGCGATTATGCTGATGCCTTTACTTTGTAAAAATGGCAAAATTTCTTTATAAAATTTTCGCTTAAAGAGCGGATCTTGATCGGCTGCCCATTCATCTAGGATAAGGATAGAGCGATGCTCTAAAATAGCTATTAAAAGACTTAGGCGCTTTCGCTGGCCAGTTGAGAGTTGCGTGGTGCTAAGCTTATTGTCTATGACACTTACTTTTTTATCGATCTCAAGTAAGGCTAAAAGCTCGTCTATTTCGCTTTGGCTAGCAAAGCCATTATGAGAGAGCGTTTGCGAAAATAGATAAAAATCGGCAAAAATAGCGCTAATCTTTGCCTGATAGCTTTGTAAATTTTCTTCATCTATCTTTGTGCTATCAAGGTAAATTTCGCCACTACTTGGGCGTATTAGCCCGCAAAGTAAATTTATAAGCGTACTTTTACCACTACCATTTTTACCGATGATAAACGTTATCTCACCACGTTTGATCTCTAAATTTACGTCTTTTAGGCTAAATTTGCCGTGAGTGTAGTTGAAATTTATATCTTTTAGTTTTATGTTTTGCCAATTATCGCTTAGGCTATCGTCAAATTTAAAGCCTTCCTGAAATTTATTTAAATTTAAGCTCATGATCTTTTCTAAGCTCACTTTAGCACTAAGTGCAGCTGGTATGGAGCCAACCATACTCATAAAAGAGCCTCTTAAAAATAGTATCGTTAGGCTAATGCTTAGTGCCGTTTGCAGGCTCGCCCAGTCAAATGCTACGCACAAAAATACACAAAGTCCAACTGAGCCAAGCAGCATAATGTTTGTAAAATTATCACTTAATGCGTGATAAATATCGGCCTTTACCATATTTTGGCGTTTTTTATCGCCTGTAAAATTTAACTCATCAAAGCAGACACTTGCCCTTGCTCTATTTAAACTAAGCTCTCTATGTCCCTCTACGATATCGTCGTAGTGCTTTTGTAGTGCGTCATCTTGAACTCTAGAATGCTTAAAATAAAGATGAATTTTTTTCATAAAAAGTGTATTTATAAAAAGAGTCGCACCGATCCAAATGGATAAAAAGATAAAAATTTTTGGAGCTATCACACAAAGATAGATGCTGGCGCAGACGATAAAAACTAAGCTTTGTATAAAGCCAGTAGCACTCATAAAAGCAAATGTGATCGTTTTTATGTCATTATTTAGGCTAGCTATAATCTTTGCCTTGCCGATCTCATTTATCACGCTATTTGGTGTATCTAAAATTTGCTTTACACTTTGATATCTTAGCTCATAGATAAATTTATGCCCAAAATTTGTAAGCGATATATTTGCGGCGATGGCGCTTACAAAAAATAAGAGCAAAACCACTATAAATTTAACCACTATAAAGGTGTCAAATTCTTTTAAGCTTACAAGCTCATTGTTTATAAATGAAAGGGTCCAAACACCAAGTCCGCTAAATACAAGTGTTAATAACACTATTTTAGAAATTTGGTAGATATTTTTTTTGATTAAATTTGCAAGCATTACATCGCAGCTCGTGGCTGAATGATATTTGGCTCATACTTTTGTTCAGTATTTTCGCTCATTATACGAAGTACCTTGCTTCGTTTTATCTTAGCGTCATCTTTAAATATCGCACGCACTTTGTCCATGCCAGCATAAAAATCACGCATAAGCACGATGCAGATATATTTGCCAAAAAATGTCGGCTTAATAATGCCATTTTCTTCGTATATCGCATTTACAAGCTTAAGTAAGCTAAGCTCCATAAATAAGGCCTTGTTAATGTTTGTGCTATTTTCATCGTTATATCTTTTAATATCAACTCCGCCATCAAAAAGCCTTGTTAAAAACGTGTATTTAAGTCGCTCTTTCTTGCTAAAACCACATTTTGCGATGACTGGGCTTTGCCTATTTTTTATCCTTTTGCCGTATTCAAGTAGATTAAACGCATTTATTACAAGCTCACCGTTAAGAAAGCTAAATGCTCCGCTACCAACGCCAAGATACTCTAAATTTGAGCCAACATATTCGTCGCGAAGGTCAGCACTTTTTTCGTTTGAAAACGCCCAAGCATTGCTCTGCTTGTATCCGCCCTTAGCAAATTCACTCACGATGATCTCGTAAAATTCACGCTCGTTATCTACGTTTGAAACGCCAAGCGAGCGAGCTATATTCTCTCTTGTTAGCTCTGATTTCATGAGTGGATAGAAGGTGATTTGTTGTGAAGAGATCGATTTTGCAGTATTTATGTCGTTTATGAGCTGCTCTTTTGTTTGATTTGGGAGATTAAAGATGAGATCAAGGCTAATGACTGGGATCTTTCCAAGAGCAAGCTCAAGCTTTCTTTTTATCTCCTTGGCTGAGCCAAATTTTTCGTATCTGCCAACTCTTTTTAACGTTTCATCATCAAAGCTTTGTACGCCAACGCTTAAGCGATCAATTAATCCATCAAATCTAGCTAAACTCTCGGGTGAGATGTGATTTGGATCGCTTTCTGCTGAAATTTCATCTATACTAAAAAGCTCTTTTGCAAGCTTAAGTGTCTTCTCAAGCTCTGGCTCATTTATAAGCGTCGTGCCACCGCCAACATAAAGTGAACCAAAGTCAAATCCAGCCTCTTTAACCTGCCTCATCTCCTCACGTAAATTTTCAAAGTAAATTTTTGCAAGCTCTTGTTCATAGTGGTACTTATGAAACGAGCAATATGGGCAGAATGTGTGACAAAATGGTACATGTGCGTAGAGCATATACTTTTTGTCTTTTTTGGGAGTTTTGGTGTAGGTTGTGGTTAAAATGTCTATATTAAATTCATTATATAGTGATCTTTGAATAGAATTATGAGCGTAATTTACGGCAAAATTCTCGACAATATTTTTAAATATCATAACTAATCACCTTAAATAAGTTTGGTTTTAAATTGATCTGTTAGGATAGCTAACTTTTAATAAATTTAGCCTTGTGTTAAAGAAATTTTTAGCTTAGCCAGATAAATTTGGCCTATAAATTTTAATTTTTTAAATCTGCAAATTTCACGTATCGATCAAATTTTAGTCTCAAAGCTTAAGGAAGTTACTTCTTGGCTCTTGAGATAATTTTGCTTGCATCAAGCTCAAATCTTACTCCATCTTTTGTCTGCAGATAATAAAATTTACCAAGAGTTGATAGGGCTTTTACATTATAAAGTTTTATAACTCCGTTTGTTTCGTTTTCATCATAATAAGTTTTACTATCATCACAATATATGCCATTTTTGCAAATTTTTTCTGGCAAAGCACCTGCTATACTTTTTTCAATAGATAAATATTTATATTCCATGTTAGTGATTTCAAATTTCTTTGCGATGTCATCCGCTAGATAAAAAAATATAACTATTGGACATAAAAACATTAAAATAAGTGAAATTTCCTTGTGCGTACCATCCTTATAAATACCTTCACAAAAACACAAAATACCTAAGCAAAAAAAGATATATGTAATGTAAATAAAAAATAGATTTACCACCAAAATAGAAATTAGATTAGTTTGAAAATTAGACAAAAATATTAAAATAAAAATATAAGCGAGCCACATTATCATGCAAAGAGTAAATACTCTTTCCAATATTTTTCCCTTGATCCATATTGTAATACACGATAACAAATATGATAATGCTAAAAAAACCATAAAAGTAAATAGTACGCCTTTTGCATCTATATAGAAAGCTATACTTATAATAAAAGTAGTTAATAGTGCTAGAGGAAATGATAAAGATAATAAAAAAAGTGAAAAATATTTACCATTTTTATATCTGAGGGAGTATCTTATATGTCCAGGATAAAGCATTATGGGCAATATAATAAAAATAGTAAAAATAGCTACAACAAAAAACAATAATGCTCCGACATGAAAAATATCAGAATTACTTAAAACTGGAAAATATCCAACAAAGAGACTAAAATATACAAAATAACAAATCATACTAGCTAAACTAACACCAGTTAGTATCAGTGGATGAAATTTTAAAAGAATTTCAATATGACTTTTTTGGTAAGTCTTACTAGCCCGCCTTTTTCTTTCATCTAAAATATCTTGATAACTCAATTTAAATCCTAAAATTTTATAAAAACTTGCTATTTAAGTACATTTTCGATTTCGCTCCAGCCCAAATTCTCAGCAAATTCAGCTGCCGTTTTACCACTTTTTGTGCGGGCATTTTTGTCAGCACCGTTTTCTAGTAAAAGATTTACAAGATTTAAATTTCCAGCGATCGCCTCGTTGTGAAGCTGCGTATAACCAAACTCATTAGCGTCTGTGACCATATTTGGGTGCTCTTTTATATATTGCTTTACTTGCTCATATGTATTTTTACTCATTGGATGCTCTATCAAATTTTCAGGGTGTTCTTTTTGCTCGTAAACTACCAAAATATCGTTAAAATCGCCAAAATCAAGTCCCCACTCTTTATCGTGCTCTTTTAGCTCTTTCTTTTGCATGCGTGAGCGCATCGCCTGCACGCTAAATCCGCCGTATGCGCGTCCATCTATCGAAAAGAGCCAGTCACTCATCTCGTCTATCTTTGCGCTTATTTGGTCGCCTAATTTCACGTTTTGCACGCTATCAGGCTCATTTATGAGCGTACCATATATCGTTTCGCCGTCAAATTCCACATCGTCTATCCACATGTGCTCGCCAACTTCTTCGCCATTTACGACATCTAAAAAGCAAATTTTTACCATCGCATAGTCAAGTGCTGGTACGATCCTGCGGCGCTCCCAGTAGACCTCACGCCAAAAATATCTAAAGCTCTCTCTGGCCTGCTCAAACGCACGCTGCATATAGTCTTCGTCGCTACTTACAAAATAGATCGGCATTTGCTTGCCAAGATCGATTTGTTTACCGAGAATTTTCTTAAAAAAGCTCATTTTTTTGTCCTTATTTTTTATTTTAGATAGATCAAATTTAAATACAAAACAATAAGGCGAAATTTCACCAACGAATACGCCAAATTTTAGATACAAAATCATACGAAATTTCGCAAATTTAGCCAAGCAACTTACCAAATTTAAACAAAAATATCATGAGATGGATTTAAATGTTGCGACGAAAAAATCAAGCGTGCGCTAGGCATATAGCCTGCGGAGCGATAATTTCTCTAGCTCATTTAAAGACACTCACGAGAAGCTATTATTTTAGGTTTTTAAAACTGATCGGAAGTTCTAAATTTAACCCCCTCACCAGCTTTATACACTCCTGCAAATCGTCTATGCTTTTGCTTGTCACCCTGATCTCTTCGCCCCTGATCTGCGCGCTAACCTTGATCTTTGAGTCTTTGATCGCTTTGGTTATCTTTTTTGAGTTTTCGCCGTCAAGCGTGTCGTTTAGCTTTAGCGTTGCCTTTAAATTTCCCCCACTTGCTGGCTCTCTTTTTGTCTCTGTGATCGCTACTGGTGGGATGTTACGCTTGATGAGCTTTGAGATCACTATATCTTTTAGCGCGTCGATCTTATTATCGCTTGAGCTAAGAAGCGTGATAAATTTCTCCTTTTCGTTTAGCTCGACTTCAGCTGCAAGCCCTTTAAAGTCATACCTCGCCGCGATCTCTTTTTTTGCCGTCTCCAGCGCGTTTTTGACCTCCATCATATCGACCTCGGCACTTATATCAAAACTATGTTCGGTTGCCATTTTTATCCTTTCAAATTTATTTAAATAGCCCTTTGATCTTCTCAAAAAGCGACTTTTTGCCAGTCTCTTCTTGATTTATAGCCTCGCCAATCTGCTTCACTGCGGTCTGTGCGTAGATGATAGCACCCTTTGGATCGCAGTTAAAGAGGTTTGAATATGAGCTTGATTTGTTTAGATCAAGTGGATTTGGCTCCACGACCTCTGTAGCCTCAAGTAGGCCTGTTTCTAGCTCGCATGCGTAGTTTAGAGCATCTAAAAATGCAGGTAAATTTTGCGCGTAAAAACCATCAACCGCCTCTTTTATCTCACCACCTGCTTCGTAGTCAGCCTTTATTTTAGCTACGTTTTTAGCACTCACATAAGCGCCACAGCAGTAGTTTTCGGTGATCTCATTATAAATTTCACCACTAAATTTATCCAAAAACTCACTTGGTAAAATTTCTCGCCAGTTGCTAATATAGTTTTTAAATTTCTCATTTTGCCGCGCCAAAGAGCTTAATGCTGTGCCGCGAGTGTAGAAATATTTTCTAAAAAATCCTTGTGTGACGGCGATACAAAAGCCATGAGTTTTGTTAAAAATTTCATCGTCTTTATATTGCAGTGCAGCTCTTAGCGTATCTTTGTACTTTTGCGCGTAAAATTCCTCTACTCCAGCTTTGCTAGCAAGTGCTAAAACCTCGTCAAATTTACTAGCCCTTGTAAGCTCAAGTGCCTCAAAATACCACTTTGAAATTTCATCTTCGCTAATGGCGTGATAGCTTATATCATAGCCCATTATCTACTCTCATTGATGAAATTTTCGATGTTTGCGACGATCTTTGCGATGAGCGTCTTTCTAGCCTCCAAGCTGCCCCATGCTACGTGCGGTGTGATGAGTAGATTTTCTTTATTTTTTACATTTAAAAATGGGCTATTTTCGCTCATTGGCTCGCTCTCCAAAACGTCGGTGCCAAAGCGCAAATTTCTCTCATCTATCGCCCTTGCCATCGCAGCTTCATCCACTATGCCGCCACGTCCTAAATTTAGCACTATTGCATCATCTTTTAGCAAATTTATCTCGTTTGCGCCCAGTAAATTTTTGGTCTTTTCATTTAGCGGTGCATGGATGCTGATGATGTCGCTGCTTCTTAGTATCTCGTCTAAGCTTTTTTGCTTAAATTCGCTATTGTTATTTGCTCCGCTTGTCGAATAGTAGCTCACGTTTGCGCCAAATGCACGTGCCACTGCCGCCACGCCGCGTCCTATCTCGCCAAGTCCGATGATGCCAAATTCTTTGCCAGCGATCTCGCTGATATCTGCGCCAAGATAGGTAAAAATTTCACTCTTCACCCACTCTCCGCTTTTAACGTATTCGTCATAAAATTTGATGTGATTTGTTAGCTCAAAAAGCATGGCAAACGTGTGCTGCACGACGCTTGCAGTCGAGTAGCCAGCAACGTTTTTAACAGCTATGTTTTTGGCTTTTGCATGCTCTAGATCAACATTATTCATTCCAGTTGCACTTATGCAAATGAGCTTTAAATTTGTCGCCTCCATCACGGCTTTATCGATGACGACCTTATTTGTGATGACTGCATCAACGCCCTTTAGACGAGGCACGATCTCTTCGCTTTTAGTTTTTTGGTAGCTGATAAACTCGCCAAATTTCTTAAAAACACTAAGATCAACGTTTTCTCCAAGCGTTGCCGCGTCTAAACAAACGATCTTCATCTTTAGTCCTTAATAAAATGTCCTACAAATTTAGAGTAGTTATCTAAAATTTTGCCACCTTTTCTATATCCAAGCGCGCACGCCTCATAAGCGTAAAATACGCCTGCTTGGTAGCTCTCGCCCCTCTCATCTTGGTTAAACTCGTAAAATTCTTGATAGATGGCTTTGTTTGAGTCGTATTCGCCATCGTTGCTTGCTATTTGTGCGCCGTTTTCATCGTATATAGAGACGTTTGCACCTTCTCTGCCAAATACCGGCTTTTTCACATATTTTTTGCCCTTTAGCGGCTCGTTTGAGGTCTCAAGCAAGAGCGGGTGATTTGGATAAAGATCCCAAAGGATTTTTAAAATCCCTTTGCTTTGGAAAAGTAGCGTGTAGGCAGGATTTATGATGATGGCTTTTTGGTTTTTGATGATATTTGAGAGTATGAGCGCTAGCTCGCCCTCATCGATCGCTATACTCTCCCAAGGCACAAGCTTAAACCAGTATTCGAAATTTTCATCGCCTTTAAAAATGCCCTCGTCATCGTTAAAAACGACCTCATCAACGTAAGCAAAGTCGGTTTTAAAGCCGGCCTCTTTTGCGATGTATTGCAGTAATTTCACGGTTTGCTCATCCTCGATACTACCAGCGATAGAGCTAAAGAGTATCCCCCAGCCCTCGTAAACATCCTCAAAATTTACATTATCATCGCCAAGCGTGATAAGGCGTTTAAAATTTTGCTTTAGAGCTTCGTAAAGGTTATTAAATTGCTCTGCTTCATCCATATGATTTAGTTTTAGCATCGCCCACTGAATGATCGCTGTCTCAAAGACTGCCGTTGGCGTATCGGCGTTAAATTCGATCAGTTTTATCGGCTTGCCATCAAGCCCACCAGCAAGATCAAATCTGCCATAAAGGTGCCAGTGAACGTCATTTTCCCAGCTTTTTTTTATACTATCAACGAGATTAAACGGTATGCCTATCTCGTGAAAAAGGTTATTGTCAATGACGTACTGAGCGGCATTTACATACATATCGTATAGCTCATTTGCCGCTTCGTAGTAAGCATCCGCCTCGCTTGCTTTTACCTGTACGATCTCATCTGCGATATATGAGCTGTTATCGTTATCTGTATGCCAAGCAAAGCCGATTTTTTCCATAAATTCGTTATTTAACGGAGTGATTTTTCTTAAATTTATCATTTTCAGCCTCCAAAGCTTGATGAGCTAGAGCTTGATTTTGAGCCACCACCGAAAAATCCACTCTTGCCGCCACTGCTTCTTGCAGCAGAATTTGCCGCTTTTTGCTTATTAAAGCTATCAACGCTTCTTGTGTATGCGCTTGGATTTTTGTAAGAATTTTGACGAGTAGCTTGGAAATTTTGATTTCCAAAAAGCTTGCTACCTATCCAGCTACCAAGTATCGCACCGGCTGCTGAGGCAAGTATCGTCTCACCAAGACTTAGCCCACCGCTACTTAGTTGTGCGTCACTCGTTTTTGTTAAATTTGAAGTGCCATTGTCGATATTTGCGTTTGCTTGAGCTAGGAGTTTATCGATCTCGTCTTTGCTTAGCACACGCTCAGTGCCGTTGATATCTTTTAACACGACTCTAGTTTCAGTACTTGGATACTCTTCTAAAATTTTATAAACTCCAGGTGCGCTCTCTTCTATGATAACAAAGGCGCCGTTTTTTTGCGCAACTTCGTTTAGTGCGTTTTCATCACCGCCATCATTGCTTCCACAGCCAGCAAGGCCAGCCATAACGATCGCACCAAATCCGCCTACCGCAGCATAAGTAGCTATCTTTTTAATGTGTTTCATATCTCTCCTATCAACTCTTTTAAATTTTTATGTCTTCTAACAAGTATCACGCCTCGTTTAAATTTGATAAATTTGGAGTGATGTATCGCTTTTATTATCTTTTCACTAGCTTTTTTCGTTGCCTTTGGCTTTAGATTTAGCTCCTTTAAGTACTCGCTTAAATTTATCCATTTTGACTCATTTTCTATCTCGGCCTCTATCGCTTCATTATTTGGCATATCGTCATTTTTTTGTGTTAAAAGCGGCCTTTGCATAGCATTTAGAAACTGCATGAGTTTCTCATCTCTGTCCTTATAAATTTGCAAAATTTCATTTTTTCGCTCGATTAGCATCTGCTCTTTTTCTTTAAAAAGCCTATCTTTATCGGCTTGCAAGTTTAAATTTAAGCTCTTTAATTCGCTTAACTCATTTAGCAAATAATTTACAAACTCATCATTTTGGGATTTGGTTTTTGTACTTTTTGGAGCGGATTTTGTGGCTTTTTCGCTACTTGGTTTCTCATCAAGGATGACAAATTTTGTGCCATTTTCAATGACTGTATTTATCGAACCACGGCGGATTCTATTATAGACTGCTTCTTTTGTTATGCCTAAAATTTCTGCAGCTTCGTTTATAGCTAGCTTTTGCATCGAATTTCCGTTTAAAATAAAATAAAAAATTTGCTTTGATTATAAAAAAATAAGGCTAAAAGAAGAGTTAAACAAAGAGAGCAAAGCCCTCTTTGTCTTGGTTTTAGAGTCTTGACTCGTAGCGTCTAAGCATATAAAGACGTTTAAGCATTTTCTTGCGAGCTGCAATTTTTTGTTTCTTGCGGATCTCAGTTTTAGGCTCAAAGAAGCGTCTAGCTCTTGCTTCAGTAACGACTAAATTACGGTCAGTTTGTTTTTTAAACTTTCTGTAACCCTCGTCAAATGACTCGTTAGGATGTACCTTAATACCAGGCAACGTCCTCACCACCTTTCAGATTAAAATAAGCCGTGAGTATAGTTTAATTTTCATAAATTTAAGCTTTTAACTATTTTTTTTTAAAACTCTTTTAATGCCATAAGCTTTATAATCATAAAATTTCAAAAAAGGCTTATTATGTCAAAGGATTTTCATCTTAGCTACGCCAAGAGGCGTTACATTTTTTTCGCCTGTATTACGCTATTTGTCTTTATTTTGCCATTTATCAGGGTAAATGATGCACAGCTATTTTTGCTAAGTTTTAATAAAAGTAGAGTTGATCTATTTTTTACAAAATTTGATATGCAAGAGCTTTATTTGCTGCCATTTTTATTTATCATTTTGTTCTTAAGCATATTTTTCCTAACGACACTTGCAGGGCGCGTTTGGTGCGGTTGGAGCTGTCCGCAAACTATTTTTAGAACGATATTTCGTGACCTTTTGCAAACTAAAATTTTAAAGATCAGAAAAAATATACAAAATAAGCAGAATGAGCCAAAAGGACAAATTTTAAAGCGTGCTTTAGCAGTTGGAATTTGGTGTATTTTAGCTCTTGTTATTTCGGCAAATTTTTTATGGTATTTTGTGCCACCGCTTGATTTTTTTGCTTATTTAAAAGAGCCAAGCGAACATGGAGTTTTGCTTGCATTTTGGCTTGTTATAGCTATTTGGTTAGTTTATGATGTCATCATTTTAAAAGAAAATTTTTGCATTTATGTCTGTCCTTACGCTAGGGTGCAATCAGTGATGTTTGATAACGATACGATCCAAGTTATTTACAACCAAAAAAGAGGCGGCGTAATCTATAACGGAAAAGAGAAATTTAAAAAGCCAAAAGAAGAGGGTGCGCTGTGTACTGGCTGCGAGGCATGCGTGAGGATATGCCCAACACACATTGATATAAGAAAAGGTATGCAGCTTGAATGTATAAATTGTCTAGAGTGCAGCGATGCTTGTGCTAAAGTGATGAAGCATTTTGATGAAAGCTCGCTTATTGAGTGGAGAAGTATAAACTCTATAAAAGAGCAAAAAAGAGTCAAAATTTTACGCTTTAGAACGGTTGCTTATCTCGTCATTTTGGGCATTGTTTTGACAGCTGGGGTATTGATGAGTGGCAAAAAAGAAAGCATGCTTTTAAACATAAATAGAACAAGCGAGCTTTATAAAATTTTAGGTGAAAATGAAGTCGAAAATTCTTACGTATTTTTGGTGCAAAACACACAAAACAAAGAGCACGCCTTTTACTTTGAAGTAGATGATAAGAATATAGAAATTTCTCGTCCAAATAAGCCATTTATATTAAAAGCTGGTGCAAAACAACGAGTAATCGTCACGCTAAAATCAAAAAATGAAAATTTAAGCGATAAAGATCTTTTAAAACATATAAATATAAAAGCCTATGCCACTGACGAGCCAGCTATCAGCGTGCAAAGGCAAAGTACTTTTATCTATCCTAAAAGATGATAAAATGGCAAAAATTTAACAGGAAGCAAGATGGCGATCTCAGAAAAGGGTAAAAAAAGATACGAACTTATCGTAAAAACAGCACTTGAGCTATTTTTAGAAAAAGGATACGAAAAGACAAGCTTAAGTGACATCGTAGCGATAAGTGGCGGATCGCTTTCTAGTATTTACACGTTTTTTGAGAACAAAGAGGGGCTTTTTGAGGCGATCGTTGAGCAAGAGATAGATAGCCTTATAAAAGAGATCGATGAGAAAATAGATCTTAAAATTTCTCACAGCTTGGAGGAATTTTTAACCAAATTTGCAACCATAATATTTTCTATTACTTGCAGCAAAAGGCATATCTCCCTTGGTAGGATAATGATGAGTGAGGGTTCTAAAAATGGTGGCAAACTTGGTAAGACGTTTTTGGATCAAATTTTAAAAAAGATCGATCTTGTGCTTATAAATTTCTTTGAAAGAGATGAGATAAAAGCCAAACTTGATCCAAAATTTTCAGCCAAATTTGCTGCAAAGTACTTTATACAAAGCGTGATAGGAGCTTATTACTACGATTCGCTTTTGATAAATGAAGAACCAAAGCTTAGTGAAAAAGAGCGTAAAAAGCATATTAGCTTGTGTGTTGAGTTGTTTTTGAATGGAGTTAGTAAAAAATAAAATTGACTTTTTATTTGTTTTCTAATAGAATCGAGAACTTTAAATTTTTGTAACAATTATTACAAAAACTAAATATGATATTAAAATTTAAAATTAAGAGAGGTTTTTATGGCAAATTTTAAAAGTGCTCTTGTGCTTTCGGTTGCAGTTTTATTTCTAAGTGGTTGTTTTGAAAATAAAGAGAATAAAGCGGCAGCAGGTCGCCAGATGCCACTATCTCACGTGGATATTTTTACCGCACAAAAAACAGACATACCTATTAGTTTTGACTACACGGCGACAGTTACAAGTAGTCAAGATGTTATTATCTATCCAAAAGTTGGCGGAACTATCATAAAGCAGTTTTTCAAACCAGGAAGTAAAGTAAAAGCGGGCGATAAGTTATTTTTGATAGACCCAGAAAAATATCAAGCTAGCTTTGACTCACTTGATGCTTCTGTTGGCGTAGCAAATGCAAATTTGAAAAATGCCGAGACCGAGTTTAAAAGAATTTCTGCCCTTTATAAGAAAAATGCAGTTTCTCAAAAAGACTATGACGCAGCAGTTGCAGCCTATGATATTGCAAATGCGAATTTAGTAAGCGCAAAAGCAAATTTAAAAAATGCGAAAATCGATCTAGGATACACGACTATTACAGCGCCATTTGACGGCGTAGTGGGTGATAACCAAGTAGATGTTGGCTCGCTTGTCGTAGCAAACCAAACAAAACTTGTAAGGCTTACAAAAATAAATCCTATTGAAGCAGAATTTTATATCGCTGATGTGGATAATCTAACTAGAAAGACAAATTTGGATAACGGCTCATGGCAGCAGCTAAATAGTGACGCTGTGTTAAGCGTCAATGGCGAAAATTTTAATGGTAAAGTAAATTTTATAGATAACGTCGTAAATACTGCAACTGGTAGCGTTTTGGCAAAGGCTAGTTTTGATAATAGTGAAGGTAAAATTTTACCAGGTGCGTTTGGCCATATAAAGATGAGCGGTTTTGTGCAAAAAAATGCCTTTAATATCCCACAAGTTGCCCTTCAACAAAGCGCTACAAACACTTATGTTTTGGTTGTAAAAGATGGCAAAGTGAGCCAAAAAAATGTAAAAATAGGATATCAAACAAAAAATATGGTAGCAGTCACTGAAGGTCTTGAAGAGGGAGATAAGATAATCGTTAATAACTTCCTTAAAATCGGAGTTGGTGCACCAGTTGAAACTGATAAAGACCTAAGTGCAGAATTTATAAACGGCAAAGATGCAAATGCTACAAGTAGCAAGTAAAGGCAGATAGATGTTTTCAAGATTTTTTATAAACCGCCCGATATTTGCGACTGTTATATCTATCATCATAGTTATAGCAGGTCTTATGGGTATCAAGGGGCTTCCAATAGAGGAGTATCCAAGTCTTACTCCACCTACTGTCTCTGTAAGTGCGACATATAGCGGCGCTGATGCGCAGACTATCGCCGACTCAGTCGCAAGTGCCATTGAAGATCAGATAAATGGTGTTGAAAATATGCTCTATATGCAAAGCACATCAAGCTCAGCAGGTACTATGAATATAAGTGTATATTTTAAGATCGGCTCATCAGCAAAACAAGCTACGATAGATGTAAATAACCGCGTGCAAGCTGCCCTTTCAAGGCTACCTCAAGAGGTGCAAAATATGGGTGTAACGGTGCGTGAAAGAAGCGGTTCGATCCTTCAAGTAGTTGGCTTTACAAATCCAAATATGGATTTGATCGAACTATATAACTATGTAAATTTAAATATTGCTGATGAGATAAAAAGGGTTAGTGGTATAGGTGATACAGTATTGATAGGTACTAAAGAGTATTCTATGAGAATTTGGCTAAAGCCAGATAGACTAGCTCATTTTAAACTAACTCCAAGCGACGTCATCTCTCAAGTAAAAATTCAAAACTCACAATACGCTGCTGGCAAGATAGGCGAACAGCCATCGGATGGTGGTAATCCTTATGTTTATTCTGTTCGTACCGATGGACGTCTTAAAAATGCAGCCCAGTTTGGCGATATAATAATTAAAAGTTCCGATGGATCAGTGTTGAAGCTAAAAGATGTAGCTACCATAGAGCTTGGAGCAGCTAGCTATGCTAACGACGCGATGTTAAACGGCAAACCGGCTATTCCTCTTTTGCTATTTTTACAAAACGATGCGAATGCTCTTGCTACCGCAAATGCTGTAAAAGAAAAGCTTAACGAGCTAAAGAAAACTTATCCCGTTGGCCTAGAGCACACCATAGCTTACAATCCAACAGAATTTATAGATGTTTCAATTGATGAGGTTATAAAAACTTTCATTGAAGCGATGGTACTCGTCTTAATCGTAATGTACTTTTTCTTAAAAAGTTTTCGCGCTACCATCATCCCGATGCTTGCTGTGCCAGTTTCTATCATAGGTACATTTGGCGGACTTTATGTGATGGGCTTTAGTATAAATTTGATCACGCTTTTTGCCTTAGTTCTTGCCATCGGTATCGTCGTAGATGACGCTATTATCGTCATAGAAAATGTCGAGAGAATTTTACATGAAGATAAAGAAATAAGCGTAAAAGATGCGACATTTAAGGCGATGGAGGAGGTGCAAACTCCGGTTATCTCTATCGTACTCGTGCTTTGTGCTGTTTTCGTACCGGTCTCTTTCATGGAGGGCTTTGTAGGTGTTATACAAAAGCAGTTTGCGCTCACACTTGTCGTTTCTGTTTGTATCTCAGGCTTTGTCGCTCTTACTCTTACGCCAGCACTTTGTGCGGTTATGCTTAAGAAACAAGAGAATAAGCCATTTTGGATAGTTCAGAAATTTAACGACTTCTTTGACTTTAGCACTAGACTCTTTACGGCCGGAGTGGCTAAAATTTTAAGGCATATTATTATTAGCTTTATTGTAATTGGTATTTTAGGATTTGCCACTTATAAGCTATTCGATGCTGTGCCAAAAGGACTTGTGCCTTCAGAAGACAAGGGTGCTTTAATGGTTATCACCTCACTTCCGCCTTCAACAAATATGCTAAAGACAAAAGAAGAAGTAGTCTCAATTAGCAACGCCATTTTAAGCAATCCAAATGTTGAGTTCACTATGGCTTTTGCAGGTTATGACATACTAGCTAGCTCGCTTAGGGAAAATTCAGCCGTTAGCTTTATAAAGCTAAAAGATTGGAGTGAGAGAAAAGGCGTTAACAATGGAGCTGATACATTGGCTGGCCAGTTTAATGGTATGCTTTGGAGCTCAAAAAACTCAATGACATTCGTTGTAAATTTACCACCTATCATGGGTCTTTCAATGACTGGTGGTTTTGAGATGTATCTACAAAATAAAAGCGGCAAGAGTTACAACGAGATAGAAGCAGACGCTAGAAAAGTATCAGCAATAGCTAATGCAAGGCCTGAACTAACAAATGTCAGAACTACGCTTGAGACAAATTATCGTCAGTTTAAGATAACAGTTGATAAAGAGAAAGCAAGGCTATTTGGCGTAAGCGAGAGTGAAATTTTTAGCACGATAGCAGCTAGCTTTGGCTCTTACTACATAAACGACTTCAACCTTGCAGGCAAATCTTACCGCGTATATGCAAGGGCAAGTGATAACTTTAGAAACAACCCTGAGGATCTAAGAAAAATTTTCGTTCGCTCATATGATGGCGGCATGGTGCCACTAAATTCAGTAGCAACACTTACAAGAACGATCGGACCTGACATCGTTGATAGATTTAACCTCTTTCCATCAGCTAAGATCATGGGCGATCCAAAACCTGGCTACACGTCAGGCGATGCGATCAGAGCGATCCAAGAGGTCGTAAATGACACGCTAAGCAGCGAGGACTACGCTATAAGCTGGGCGGGAACGGCGTATCAAGAGGTAAATTCTCAAGGAACAGGCACGGTCGCCTTTATCTTTGGTATGATCTTTGTCTTTTTGATCCTTGCCGCTCAGTACGAAAGATGGCTCATTCCGCTTGCGGTCATCACAGCCGTACCATTTGCGGTATTTGGCTCATTGCTAGCAGTTTGGATAAGAGGTCTAACAAACGACATCTACTTTGAGATCGGACTCTTGCTGCTCATCGGTCTAGCGGCTAAAAATGCCATTTTGATCGTAGAATTTGCTATGCAAGAGCGTGATAGCGGTAAGAGTATATTTGACTCAGCGATAAATGCAGCTAGACTTCGCTTTAGACCAATTGTAATGACATCAATTGCATTTACGCTTGGCGTATTTCCTATGGTTATAAGCACAGGTGCTGGTGCAGCTTCTCGCCACTCACTTGGAACTGGCGTGGTTGGTGGCATGATCGCTTCAACTACGATAGCAATATTTTTCGTGCCAATGTTTTACTATTTGCTTGAAAATTTAAATGAGAAATACTGGAAAAAGGGAGCAAAAAAAGATGAAAAATAAGGCGTTTATACTTATAACGGCGGCGTTTTTGGCTGGTTGCTCATTTCGTTCAGATATGCCAAAGATAGATACAAATTTCACTTCAACATATACTTATGAGACAAGTGATATAAGAGATTTTTGGTGGAAAGAATTTCACGATGAAAATTTAAATTCTATAGTAGAAAATGCACTCGAGAAAAATACAAATTTACGTGTCGCTTATTTAAATTTAGAGAAAGCAAAAGCAAGCCTTGGCGTAGCTGAGGCAGATTTGCTTCCTAGTATAAATTTAAATGTAGGCTACGAAAAAGCAAAAAGTAGTGGTGAAACATATACCAAGCAACCACAAACTCGTTATAGAAAATCAGATATAAATTTAGGATTAAACTATGAGATTGATCTTTGGGGTAGAGTAAGAAATAATGTAGCGGCAGCTGAAGAAAGCCTAAATGCAACCAAATTTGACTACGATAGCGCGAGACTAAGTATCAGCTCAAGTGTTGCGAAAAGCTACTTTGCGTTAGTTTCATTAAATATGCAAGAAGCTGTGCTAAGAGAGACTCTAAAAACTTATGAAGACACGTTAGCGCTTCGCAAAACACAGCTTGATCTTGGAAGCATAAATGAGATGACTTATTTGCAAAGTAAGGCAGCAGTAGAAAGCGCTAAGACCAATCTTACTTCTATATTAAATGCAAAGTCAAAAGCTATCACTTCACTAGCCATCTTGACTGGTAAAAGTAATAATGAAATTTTAAATGGAGCTGTTGCTAGCTCACAAAATTTACCAGCTTCTCCCGAGATAGGTGCTGGTATCAGCTCTGAAATTTTGCTAAGAAGAAGCGACGTGGCAAAGACACTGGCTGATTTAAAAGCTACAAATGCTCTTGTTGGTGTTGCAAAGGCCGAGTATTTTCCTACGATTTCACTTACTGGACTTTTTGGCTTTTCAAGTATTGATTTTGAAAATATCTTTGTTGGAAATGCCAATACATGGAGTATAGGTGGCTCTTTAGCACAGAAAATTTTTGATTTTGGTAGGATAAAAAATAATGTCGCAGTGGCTAAAACAAATGAACAAATTGCCGCTGTTAATTATGAAGCAGCGGTAAAATCGGCTCTTGGCGAAGTAAGAGATGCGCTTGTTTCAAGGCAAAATGCAAAAATTTCTTTGGAACAAGTGAAAATTTTGCTAAAATCCCAACAAAGAATTTACTCGCTTGCTAAAGAGCAATATGATGCTGGCTACATTGGACATTTAGAGCTTCTTGATGCACAGAGGAATTTGCTTCAAGCAAAATTACAAGATGTCTCGGCAAAGCTTGATGAGGTCGATAGTGCAGTCGAAGTTTATAGAGCTTTTGGTGGCGGTTTTAAGTTAGAAAAATAATTAAAAAGGAGAGAAATTGGGAACTAAGATATTAAATTTCTTGTTTTCTTGGGGTTTTTTCGTTTTTGCTATCGCTCTTGGCGTAGCATTATGGTTTGCGATAAATTACGTTGATACATTTAGGCTTGAGTCAAGCTTTTATGATATCGGTGAGATATTTATGATGGCGACTGTTTTTTGTATTGCTTTTTATGTGATCGCAGCAATATTTGTTATTCCTATTAGAGCGATCAAAAAATCTTAATCATTCATCTAAGGACGAGATCCTTAGATGAATCTTGACTTCATTGTGTAAAATTTTTAGATTTTTGATTATTTATTTTAAAAATTTATTTATGAAATTTACCGCATTTATATTACTACTTCTAACAAGTATATTTTTAATAGCTTGCTCAGCTAATCAAGCAAACAAAAAGATAAGTAACTCTGAACTAGAAAACTTAGCTAAACAATATGGTGGAGTATATATATTTAATCAAAAATTTGTTGATGAGATAGAGAGAAGAGAAAAAGAAAGAAGCGATTATATGGATGATTTCTTTAGAAATAACAAAAGAAATTTTAAAAGAGCTGACCTAGAAATCATGGATCAAAAACTCCCTCAAACCCTCTCAAATGGTAAAAGATATTATGAAAATTCAACAGACTATGAAAACCAAACCAAAAAAAAGATAAAAATTCCAACACAATACAAAGAAAAGGTTATAAATTTTATAGGTATAGATAATTACAACAAATATAAACCAGGATTTGATCTAGGTTATTTTTGTATAGATAAAGAAGGCAATATCGAAGTAATAGATATGACAGTTGATTACTATATTGTAAAAACAGATTATGGACTATTTGGTGACGAAGGAAGGGGATTTAGTTTTAAACAAAATAGATATGTAAATATAAGCGGTGGAAACAAATTTATTCTAATAAACAATAAATTTATAAAAGCAAACAAGGACAAGTAAGTGCAAACTAAAAAATCAAATAAAGAGCTAATAAATTGCTTTAAAGACTATATTGATATAGCTGATGCAAGTTATGCAATGCTTCATAATGTATTTGAGAATGAAAGAAATGGACTTGATGAGCTTTATGGTAAATAAACTAAGCTATGAAAATACCCGAAATAAATTTTTATCTGCATAATAAATTTTAATAAACCCCAAACAGCACATAATAAATTAATAATATTATAAATACAATAACAATAAAATATCCAAACTAAAATTTCAAACATAAAAGGATAATCAATGAAATTTCTAGCTATAACACTCTTACTTCTAACAAGTATATTCTTAATAGCTTGCTCAGCTAATCAAGCAAATAAAAAGATAAGTAACTCTGAACTAGAAAACTTAGCTAAACAATATGGTGGAGTATATATATTTGATGAGAAATTTGAGAAAGAGATAGAGAGAATAGAAGCTGAGAGGAAAGAGCTAAGAAAAAATACAAAAGGTAAAGATTTAGGTGGCGGTCTTTATGCTGTCAATACTAAGTTGGTAGATGAAAAATTCCCTCAAATCCTCTCAAATGGTAAAAGATATTTCCTAGGTGGAACATCTAGTAAAATTTCACAAAGTTGTTATGAAAAAATTTATAATTTCATAGGTCATGAGAATTTAAAAAAATATGAACCTTGGATATTTTCAAATTTATATTACAAAGATAAAGAGGATAATATAGTTCAAATTTCATGTACTGTAGTTTATGAAAGAGTAAAAACACAGTATGGCTTATTTGGAGATGAAGGTAGAGGATTTAGTTTTAAGAAAAACAGCTTTGAAAGTCTTGGTGGTGGAAACAAATTCATTCTAATAAACAATAAATTTATAAAAGCAAACAAGGACAAGTAAGTGCTAACTAAAAAATCAAATAAAGAGCTAATAAATTGCTTTAAAGACTATATTGATATAGCTGATGCAAGTTATGCAATGCTTCATAATGTATTTGAGAATGAAAGAAATGGACTTGATGAGCTTTATGATAAATTTGGTAAAGATAATGTCCCTGAAAACATTGTAAATTCTTATAGAGAAGATGAAATAAAAAAGCCTATTTGGAGATACAAAGATAACATAAGAAAAGGTGATATTTTAAATGGCGATATCCAAGATAAAGATGGAAATATAGTAAAAAAAGAAGGCGATCCCACTGCTTATGCCCTTTGTATAGAAGCTAGATTTATGGCTGACAAAGTAGTTAAGAAGCCAGTTGGTAAAAATGGAGAGATAAAAGATATAAAAATAGATAATGATGTTAAAAATTTTATCTACTATGATAAAGACACAAAAGAGCAAAGATTACTTGTTGGAAAAGATGAAATTTATAAAATCTCCCCTCGCACAAAACTTTTTGTTAATCGCTATGAGCTAGTAAAGCACATACCTAATCAAAAATCGGGTTTTAGCTCAACTATATTTTATGACACACTTAAGTCAAATTATATAATAGGTTTTAGAGGAACAGAGATGAAAATGAATGATCTCTTAGATGATGCCTTTATGGCTATCACATCAAGAGCGCTTATGCAAATATCTGCCTTAAAATCACTTCAATCCTCTATGCAAGAAGCTATAAATTCTCATAGTCAAAACTTAAGTGGTTTAGACAACACCGCCAAAGACATCATTTTATCAGGTCACTCATTAGGAGGTCATCTAGCTCAAATATATGCAGTAACTTTCAAAGATAGCGGAGTAAGAGAACTTTATACTTATAACGCTCCAGGAATTTATGGTGGCATATTAGCTTCAGCTTTTACTTGGAGCTTAAGGCTTCTTAGCTTTGTAGCCAAAGCCATAGCAAAAGGTGCAAGATGGATAGCAAGAGTCATAGACAAAGATGGCTTTATAGGAAAGATGGTAGGCTCAGTCTTTAACAAGATAAAAGGTATGTTTGGCTTTAAAGATGATAAGAGCAGCGTAGACGAATATGTAGATGTGGTTAAAAATAATGAACAAGCTCAAAAGACTCTTGCAGATAAAAAGGTGAGCTCTAATATAAATAAAGCTAGCAAAGAAAAAGATATAGACATAGAGATACATCACGTAGAGAGCGTTAAACAAAGCATCAATAGAGATGAAGATAGCTTTTCGAAAGATGTGGCTGTTTTGATAGAACCTACCTTTTCGGTCATATCTGATCTAGGCTATAAGCTAGGCATAGATACAACTGGCGAAGTAAAGTATGAAAATACCGAGAATAGACACTTGGTGAATATATTAATTAGATCTCACTTTTTAAAAGAGAGTGTTTTGGTTTTATATATGTTGTGTTATCTCTTGGAAAACAAAGAAAATGAAGCCAAGATAGAGGGCAAAGATATAGCTGAAGCACTTGACTATCTAAATGAATATATCCAGTCGCTTAAATTTAAACTAAAATGCATAAGATCGAAGTTAAATTTGGATTTAAATATAGATGATATAAGTGATGCTTCTATGCTAGATACGCCTTTATATATCTTTTATGCTTATTTAAATCTCTTTTACGAATATGGTAAATTTGGTGATGAAAATTTTAAGCAAGATATGGTCGGGTATATAATAGAAAATTTAGGCAGCAACATAGATAAAAATAGCAATAAAGAAGCACATCTAGTAAAGATACTAGATATAGATGATCTAGATAAACTAGATGCGACAAAGATAGTAAGTGATGCTAGAGCTGGCGATATAGATATGCTAGTGGCTATTTGTGCTTTGAATTTATTTGTATTTGAAAAAAAGATAGATGTAAATGAAATTGGCAAATACTTCTCTTATAGCAAAAATATCTATAAAAATATAACGATACTACGAGATAATAGAGTAGATACAGCGGAGGCTAGCATCTTTGTAAAAGATAGAATAGATATGCTAAAGAGTATAATAAATCTAAAATATGCGGATCTAGCAAAGCTAAAAGAAAATGAAAATTTCTTGGCTAGCATAGACTCTAAGGATATAAGCTCTAGCGATGAAGCCATAGTAATAGCTAATAATAAATCCGCTCAAAATAACGATGATGTAGCCTACAACAATAAAGTAGCAACCGATGATATAAAAGCTCTTGTGAATGAGAGCGTGGGAAGTATCTTTTATAAAAACAACGATACCCTTAGTGTAAGTGCAGTAGATAAAAGTATCGTTGATGTTGAGGTATTAAAGGAGATATTTAAGCTAGATAGTAAAAATATGAATCAAAGGATATATCTAAACTCTGCCCTTTTGTCTAAGGCCAATGAAGAGGAGGATTATCCACTTTATTTTAAAGACGAAAAATATAATAGTGATGAGAATATCCCTCTAAATTTTACTCATCAGCCAAGAGATGAGGATAAAGATATAGGAAGGCTAAATGTTGCTTATAGAAATTCTCAAGCAAATATATTAAATTATTCACTATTAAATAAGAGTCTAAATATCGATCTAAAACCAATGAGCAAAAAGACTAAAGAGGCTCTTTCAAATTTAAATCAAAGGCAAAATTTACAAAAAGATAATCAATCTAAAGAAATTTCATCTACTGCGACTTCATGCCCTGTCATAGAAGACGACACTATCATTTGCCCACACGGTGGTCATGTGATCTTAAAAAGTAGGGCAGGTAGGAGCATAAGATCAGACGATCAAGGCGTGATACTCGATGTTGATTTTATAAACTCGCCGATAGTAGGCTGCTCAGCTAGGATTCCATGCGTCATAGTAGCTTATGTACCAAGATCGGCACTTAGTCTAAAAAGTATGAATGATCACTACGCTGTAATGCAAGATCTAGTGCCAAACTGCCTAAGCAACACTGGATCTTCGCTAAGGTGCATAAAAAAAGAGAATAAACTAAAACTAGAGCATAGTTTAAGTAATCCTGGTATGCAAGATAGTAGCGAAATAATAAAAGATATAAATTTAAATAATGCCTACATAAGGCTTCATATAAAATCGGCCCTTAATCAAACAGATAATCTTGCTGTTTGTATATATAAGCTAAATGATGTGGAATATAAAAACCAAGAGGGATTTAAAGAGGTGGAGCTAAATTTAGATGAAGGCTCTGATATAAAAGATAAGAAGCTAAAAGAGTATCTAAAGGCCCGATTTAGAGATGATAAATTTAGTATCTCATCGTTTAACTTCAAATACTCGCTTATGGATAAAAATTTTATTTTTATTACCCCTAAATATACTGAGCCTATCTATAAAGATATGACGCTTCCTAAGAGTGGAATAGGATTTTTTCAATTTGTAGATGATATTAGCGACGATAATAACCTTATCTATATTACGCCAAGTAAGGCAAAAATAGTATGTATAAAATTTGCTTGTGGGTTGGATAGTGAATATAGCGATGATATAAATATAATTAAAACAGTAGTGGTGGCATAACGATGAATGATATAAATATAACCTACTCTTGCGAAGAGAGTTTAAAAAAGATAAAAGAGTATATGGCTGATGCAAAGAGCGTGACGCTTTATACGTCTAGTTTAAACTATCTCTCTTCATATTCTGGCAATATAATTGCGGAGATTGTCTCTGATCTTATCTATTTTAAAAGAAAAGATAAAGACATATCAATAATAACTGATTTTTATGTAGACAAAGAGAGCTTTAAAGATAGCAAACTAAATAGAGTAAGGGTGTTTAAATATAAAGGCATTCCAGTAAAAGTAGTTCATAAAAAAAGTGCTATTGATAAATTCTTTGAAAATTTAAGAGAAGGGCTTACTCCTTTACAAACAAAAATACATAATCAGGAGATATTGGATTTAGCTCAAGATGAGCATGATAGAGAGTTACTAAAAGATGGTAATGAAGTAGAAGATAAACCATCAAGTTTTTATCATATGTTTGAGCTTATTGTTTCTAATTATAATGAGGCTAAAAATATTTTAAGAGATTGTTTAAATACTCTAAAAAATGATCTACTAAATGACGCTAAATCATTGATAGCTAGCGAAGGATTAGACGAGGGCAAATTTGAAAGAAGCATAAAAGAGTGTTTTGATGAGCTAGATAAAAATTTAAAAGAGCTAAGCTCGGAAAATGGAGAATTTATAATAAAACAAATAGCTCTTTTTATATTAAGTCTAGTCGATATAACCGATCCAAAGGCCATAATAAAAAAATCAAATCTTGGTTTTGTGGCTTATGAGCTTGGAAAGATGACGTATGCAATTCATGAATATGATAGCAATAGGGCATTTTACGGTGTATCCTTACCAATACTAAGTTTTTTTACATCTAGGTTTGCTTCTGTCGTAAATACCTTAAATATAAGTTCAAACTGTAATGTCTTGGTGTTTAAAAGTGATAAAAATTCTAGATCTGGTTTTTTCTTGGACTTTACTCACTTAAATTTAGACTACCGCCCTTTTAAATATAGCATTAACGAAAAAGAGACAAACTATAATACAGATGAAGGATATAGTGTATATGGATATTTAGATGATGTATCTGTATTTGATTACTCCAAAGAGGTTTGCTCTTATGATGTGGTAAATAAAAATTTAGGCTTTGGCTCGAGTGATGATACTTTATTTAGTAGATTAAAAGATGAGATAAAAAGTACAAATGCAAATTTAAATTTTATCTGTGCTTCAAATTTTAACTCTATAAAGTTAGCTAATCTAATAGCAGATAAATCCGATAAAAATAATACCTCAGTAAATGATGAGATGAATAGTAAAGACTTCTCAAATTTAAATAAAAACTACATCGTTCTTTCAAACTCCCCTTTTAGATCAAGTGCAGGATTAAGAGAGGAAGTTATTAGCAAAAGTCTTGATCAAACTATAAAAGACGATATAAATAGATCAAAAAGTAGCAACCTGGTAAAACAAAAATTTAGTGACATAAAGACTCTAAATCCAGTAAAAGACTATAGCAAATATAGTATAGATATAGATCAAAACAATGATAAATCAACTCTTTTACTAAATTTATCTCCATTTGCAAGGATAGAAAAAAGCTATATAGATAATATTGAAGAGAATAGAAAAAAATATAGCGATATTCCTCGTAATGCTAATTCGAAGTATATAGATAATTACATGAAATATATCGAATTATTTGATATAAATATCTCTCATGTAAATGCTTATACAAAACAACCAAATGATATGGAGAAAATAAAAGAGAGTGAAAAAGAGTATATGGAAAAATCAACTATAGCATTTAAAGCAGTCTTTGATAGAGTTAATAAAAATGTTATTGACAGGATGAAATTTGAAGAGCATGACCACAATAAGACAGAAGAGGTAGAAGAATATAAGGAGTTAGAAGATATAGACTATTTAGTAAAGAAGGCGCTAGAAGATCAGCCAAGTCCGTACTACTCTCTTTTAGAAGTACTTTGCCTTGGCGTGGCTTACTTTATAATGACCAAAAGCTATTCAGGAGAGTTATTAAATAAATCTATAAAAAACTCCCGTGAATATATAAAAATAGGTGATGAAGAGATAAGTACTATAAATGCAAATTCTTTTGTAAAATTAGGTGATAGTGATATAAGATTATTCTTTTATAAAGATAGTGCTAAAAGTAGCGGATTAAGCAAAAATGAGTATCTATGTATAGAAGAGATTAGTGATTATATGGATGGTGCAGGAAATACTAAGAATGTATATAGTATAAAAGAACTTTTAGAAGAAAATGATAGTAGCGTAAATACAAATATAAAAGATCCTTTACAAAGTGATCTAATGAAGCTTCTAATAGAGCAAGCCAATGATATAGATGAAAGCTGCAAGAAAGATAAAACTTTGATAAAAGAAGTGATAGCTTCTAAGGATAAAGACGTCTTAAAAAAAGCCATAGACTTAGAATATAAGGCTTATCATAATGATAGAGATATGGATAAAGAGGTAAGCTCTTTACTTGTAAAAACAGCCATTGAAGGATTATTCCCAATAGCAGGCTTTGCAAGTGAAGATGGCATATCTAAAATTTATGAGATGCTTAGCTCTTTTATATTTGAAAGGGATGCAAAGAAATTAAAAGATGCCTTTTTAGACGAGCTTGGAGTATTAAATTTAATAAAGAAATTATTTAGTGCAAAAAAGACTAAACAAATAGATGAATATTTCTTGTATATCACAAGATTAAAAACTACAAATATAGTACTTCAAAGATCAAAGCTAAATTTAATTTTGCAAGCCCAAAATACCTCTATGCTTTATAGAACGATAGAACATTTTAAACTAAATATATCTTATAGCGAGATAACGACATATACTTTTATGAGATACACATATAGCTTTAATATAAGAGATGTAGAGCTTATGAAAAAAGAAATCAAAGACTATACTAAAACTCTTGGTAAAGACATAGGTATATCTATGATAACCGGTCTAATAGAACTTTATAAAACATCCTATGAAAAACTAGAAGAAAACTACAATGAAATAATGCACACAAGATACACATATAAATTTAATGAAGCTTACGCGCTAAATAATATCTCATATAAACCTATGTCTATAAAAGAAGCTTATGATAAAAATAGTACAAATACCTATTGCTACTATCCAGTAATGATCTATCAAAACTATATAAGTCTAAATTTAAATAGACTATTTCTAGGAGCTAATATAAGTAGTGGAGGATTAGACTATAACTCATTTATCTACTATGATATAAACAATAAACAAAGCAAACTCTCACATAACCTTGCTTCAAAGCTAGCACTAAATAACCTTAGTGCTTATCTATGTTTAGATGAACTAAGAGGAGCTGGTAATGAGATAGATGCAAACTACTTTAATTATGCAAGAAGTAGATATATTAACTCTGATGTAGAGATAAGAGGATTAAATTTAGATGTAAAAGAGGAGAAAGAAATTTATGATGTGTATAAGCAAAATATATTAGCAGGTGATAGTGAAGATGCCGAATACGCAATAGACTCTTATCAAGAAGCAGTAAAAATCATAAATTTATTTAAAAAAGGAATCTTTAACACCAGCGATGAAAACAACCACTCTAATCTCTCAAGAGATTTGGTAGAGGCTCTTGATACTATTGGCAACAATAACATTAAGGGCGTGTATGTGGGGTGTAAAATAGAGCACGGAAAAAGAACAAAAGAGAATATTCCTCCTCGTCTAATCGGTCGTCTAGCTACCACCATAGTCATGGAAGATGGTCTTTACATAGGATAAAAGATGAAAAAGATTATATTTACAGCTTTAGCTATCTTAGTAATAGCCATATCACTAATAGAAATAAATAAAAGAATAAATAAAGGAAATTTAATGGATAACAATAATACATATATAGTTATAGCTCCAAATGGAGAAGAGGTATTATTTGATAAAAAGACAAATTTGATTGTTTCTAAAACTAAAGATGACAATACAACAAAGTATTTTGAGGAAAAATCTAAAATGCTCCTTGAAGCTCGCTCCATCCTAGACTCATCTCCATATAAAAACTATAAACCACTATACTATAACCCTAAACCAAATTCTTTAGGTCAAACAGACTATCTATCATTTAAGCCATGGCTAGATATTAGCTATAAACCAAGCTCAACTAAACTATCACCTTGGACTAAATCAGAAAAAGCCTACTATGAAAGCTTAAAAGATAAAAGAGATAGATATATCTATCTAGTAAAAAGAAGTAATCTAAAATGCACTATGATAGATATTCCTGAAGATGCAATAGCTAGAGTAGATAGTAATGGCAAACTAACTAAACCAGAATATGCTGAAATTTATGATGAAGTAAATGCTAATAGAAATACTCTAAAATCAGAACTGTTTGCAGCAGAGTGGAATATATGTGCCGGAACTTTAGGAAATACGGCTGGATTTTCAAGAGGAGTTGGACTAGGATATGCAGGATTTAAAGCAAGAGCATATCAATCAATGTTTTTATCAGCCCAGCTTGGTAAAAAGGAAGCCCTAAGAGCTTTAGCTGATATGTTTGAATATTCTACATACCTAGCAGGTCTAAACAAAAATTTACAAATGGCAGAAGAGTTTAGAAAACTATTTACTAATCCTCCACTAGATGAATATGGTATGATGCCTTATCTTGATGAAATAGTAGGTAATTACTTTGTGATGGATTTTAATAGAGGCGGGATAGTGATTAATCCTACAGGATCAATGCATAGAGTTTTAAGAGAACTAGTAGAAGACAAGGGCGAGCTGCTAGACCCTAGAGACTTTGATGCCAATGAGACTACAAGAGAAAAATTTGTCTCTTATGTTAAAAAAGAACTGCCAGAATATGCAGAAATTTTTTCTGAAAAAGGCTATCCTGCTAATTATGAAGATAGAGACATAGACCTTTACATCGACTCCACCCTCCTAGAAGCAAAGATAATGTCTCTAACCCCACCAGAGGGATATCCTAATGCACCATACTACAACACACCAGAAGAGCTAACAAGACTATATGAGGCTGGTAAATTAGACAAAAAGCTAAATCCTCTAACGCCAGTGATGTATAGAGATAGCTTTCCTGAAGATCTTAGGCAAAAGATACTAAGTTATGCCAAAGAGCATAATATAAAGGATTAAAGAATAAATTTAATATCTATGGCTCCAAACGGGGCCAAATATAAATATATTAAGCCACTACAATCAAAGACATAGGCATCTATATGGTAACCGACCTAATAGAACTTTATAAAATCTCATATGAAAAACTAGAAGAAAACTATAAAAAGGTAATGCACGCAATTAATATGTTTATCGCACTATAAACTTAAAAAAATGAATTAATTTTAGGAGATAATTAGACTTTTTTATAAGAAAAATCGCAAATAACGATCTATACAAATCTTGATAAAGAATTTCAATATATTTTAATATCAAAATGAGCTAAATTTTGAAAAAATTAAAGCATATTTTTAAACTTGCTTTTAACTTTTTTGTTATAATATCCCATCAAAAATAAAAAGGATATTTTTTATCCTAATTAAGGTTTTAAATTTGAGAGTATATTTAGACAATAACGCTACAACAATGGTTGATCCTGAAGCTTTTGAGCTTATGAAACCATATTTTTGTGAAAAATACGGTAATCCAAACTCGCTTCATAAATTTGGCTCTGAAACACACCCAGCTTTAAGAACAGCGCTAGATCAACTCTACACCGGACTAAACGCAAAAGATAGCGATGACATCGTCGTTACCTCATGCGCGACTGAGAGCAACAACTGGGTAGTAAAAGGCATCTACTTTGACAAAATAGCAACTGGCGAGAAAAAACGTATCATAACAACCGCAGTTGAGCATCCAGCTATTTTGGCGACTTGTAAATTTTTAGAAAAATATGGCGTAGAGCTTACTGTTTTAGATGTGAATAACGATGGTATAGTCACTCCAGAACAGTTAAGAGCTGTAATGGATGAGAATGTAGCACTTGTTTCTATAATGAGCGCGAATAACGAAACTGGCATGATCTTTCCTATAAAAGAGCTTGCTAGTATCGCTCATGAATATGGGGCTTTATTCCACACGGATGCGGTTCAAGCAGTTGGTAAGATAAAGATAAATGTTCAAGATCTTGACGTTGATTTTTTAAGCTTTTCTGCGCATAAATTTCACGGGCCAAAGGGTGTTGGAGCACTATTTATAAAAAATAGTATGCCACTAAGTAGCTTGCTTCATGGCGGCGAGCACATGGGTGGACGCAGAAGTGGCACGCTTGATGTTCCTGGCATCATTGGCATGGGTAAAGCACTTGAACTGGCAAATAAATTTATGGATTATGAGCACTCTCATGTTCGCCGTTTACGTGATAAGCTTGAAGATGCAATTTTAAAAATTCCTGACGTTAGCGTTGTAGGAAAAAAAGAACAACGTGTGCCAAATACCATTTTAGCTTCTATAAAAGGCGTTGAAGGCGAAGCTATGCTTTGGGATCTAAACAAAGCTGGCATCGCAGCTTCAACTGGTTCAGCATGTGCAAGTGAAACATTAGAGAGTAACCCAATAATGGAGGCCATAGGGGCAGATAAAGAGCTGGCTCACACCGCACTTAGACTATCTCTTTCTAGATTTAATACAGAAGAAGAGATTGATTATGCGATCGAGCACATAACAAAAGCAGTAAATAGACTAAGAGGTATCTCTAGTACATTTGCCTACGCCCCAGAATGGCATAAGAGCGGATTATAAAATTTAAAGGAAAATAATATGGCAAAGAATAATTTGATCGGAGGCTCTATCTGGGATGAGTATTCTAAGGTAGTGCAAGACAGGATGAATAATCCTAAATTTATGGGAGAGATAACCGAAGAAGATGCTAAAAAGGCAAACGCAAAGCTTATTGTGGCTGACTTTGGTGCAGAAAGCTGCGGTGATGCAGTCAGGCTTTACTGGCTGGTTGACGAAAAAACTGACAAGATAATAGACGCTAAATTTAAAAGCTTTGGCTGTGGCACAGCGATAGCTAGCTCTGATACGATGGCTGAGCTTTGTATCGGCAAAACAGTTGATGAAGCTGTCAAGATAACAAATTTAGATGTTGAAAGAGCTATGCGTGACAACCCAGAAACACCGGCTGTCCCGCCTCAAAAGATGCACTGCTCAGTTATGGCGTATGACGTTATAAAAGCAGCTGCGGCAAGCTATAAAGGCATAGATCCAGAGCATTTTGAAGATGAGATCATCGTTTGCGAGTGCGCTAGGGTAAGCCTTGGCACGATTAAAGAAGTGATAAGACTAAATGACCTTCACACAGTTGAGGAAATCACGCAATACACCAAAGCTGGAGCATTTTGCAAGTCTTGTGTAAAGCCTGGTGGCCATGAAAAAAGAGAATATTATTTGGTGGATATTTTGCGTGATACTAGGGCTGAGATGGAGCGTGAGAAGATCGAAGCTCAGGCAAATGCCCAAGCAAATCACACTTTAGGTGACATTAGTTTTGAAAATATGACGATGGTAGGGCAGTTAAAAGCAGTCGAGTCTGTCATAGATAAAGAAATTCGCCCAATGCTCGAGATGGATGGTGGAAATTTAGAAATTTTAGATATTAGAAATGATAACGGCGAAAATACTGATATTTATATCCGCTATCTTGGTGCTTGCTCGGGCTGTGCAAGTGGCTCAACTGGCACTCTTTATGCGATTGAAAATGTCTTGCAAGAGAACTTAAGCCCAAAAATTAGGGTAATGCCTATTTGATTTTATTAACTAGCCCTTGTGGGCTAGTTTTTATTCTCTTAAAAATTTTAAAATTTCACTTCTAATTTGATTCAAATCACCCACAAATTTTTTTTCAAACTGTGAGCGATTAAAAGTTCGCTGACGTTTTGCTAACTGAGCCGTGTGCGTAGCTATGAGCTCTTCAAGCTCGTTTTGAGAAATTTCTTTATCTAAAAATTGCTTGCACTCTTTTAAACCTATTGATTTTAGTGGTTTTGGCTCACTTTTGTATTTATTAAACAAAAATTTTGCCTCATCTATGAGCCCAGCTTCAAGCATACCTTTTGTTCTCTTTTTGATACGTTCTCTAAGCTCATCTTTATCCCATAAAATTTCAAATATCGCTAGCTCTTTTATGATGCTCTCTTTAGTATTTTCTCTTAGCCAAATGCTTGGGATTTGGTTACTAAAATTATAAATTTGATACCACTTTTCGAGGCGATAAGAGTCATTTTGACTAAATTTACTTGCAAACTCAGGATCGATTTTTACAGCTAGCTCATAAATTTCTTCATTGCTTAAATTTATCTCACATTTTGGCACATTTGGTGCAAGTCCACTAAGCATTGATTTTAGATAAAAGCCGCTGCCTCCTGTAATGATGAGTGGGCAGTCTTGTAAGCACGCAAAATTCTTTGCATTTTTATAAATTTCAAAAAATGCCACAACGCTAAATTCTTCATCAGGATAAATTTCATCTACACCAAAGTGTTTTATGGCTTCAAGCTGTTCTCTATTTGGCTTTGCGCTGGCGATATCTATCTCTTTATAAAGTGCAAGCGAATCAAGACTTAAGATGACGCCATTAAGCTTCTTTGCAAGCTCAAATGCAAGATCGCTTTTGCCACTTGCCGTGGTACCAATTATTGCAAATTCTTTAAACAAATCTAGCCCTCGTAAAACGAGCTAAAGAGTAAAATTTCATCATTTTCCTCGTTATTTTTGCCATCTTTTATAAGATCAGCCAAAACACCAGAAAAATACGGAGCAAAGCTAAGCTCATTTAGTCCATAAGCTTGGTTATAGATCAAGTTGCTATATGTGTTATCGCGTCCAAGAGCTGGCTTATCGTTTGAGCTAAGAAGCACGTAGTTTGCCCTAAAACTAGGCTCTTTTAGCTCGCTTATACCAAGATGCATCTTTAGCTCATTTAAAAATGCATTAATCTTTTCAGTTTTAACAAGCGTATCGATAGCGCCGACTTGTAAATTTGTAATAATCGTAACACCATTTTTAGTAGGATAAATTTTGGCAAATAGATCATTTAAAATGATTGGTTTTTTAGGGATTTGCCCTTCATTTAGGCTAAGATCAATGGTATAAAATTTAGCCAAAATCGCATTTAAGCTCGTGCCTAGCTTATTTGAAAGCTCTAAATTTTTTGAAGCGATCACAAAGTTATCAGCCTCATATTCGCCGTTATTGCCGGTAGCTTTTTGCACTATTTGCCCCTGCGTTTTTAGCTCATAAATTTCATCATTTATAAATTTTACCCCAAGAGAATTTAGCTCATTTATCAAAGCTTTTTTTAGCTCATTTGTGTCAATACTTGCGTTTTTGACTAAATTTATAGCGCCTTTTATATTTTTATTTATTAGCCCAAAATTTGCTAGCTCTTTATCTACGCTTAAAATTTCTTGCTCGCTATGGGCAACCTTTATCTCATCAAGCCTTTTTTTAAAGCTTTCGTCATTGCTAAAAAGTAGATAAATACCGCTCTCATCGAAATTTATCTGCGGATATTTGTTGTTTAGCTCTCTTAAAATTTCAAAGCTTTTCTTACCAAATTTTGAAAACAAAATTTGCATCTTTTTGTCGTGAGCTTTGGTTGATTTAAGTGTAAAATTTGTCATCCAAGCTCTAAAATTTTCATTTAAGCAAATACTTATATCAAGCTCGCTTTTTTTGCTAACTAGCCCCATAAATGAGCTAGATATCGCTCCATCTTTTGCAAGAGCGTGTGTGCCAAAAGGCGCTAAAATTCCATTTGTAAAATCATCTTTTTGGCTGCTAATAATTAAAATTTCTTCACCTTTTTTAGCTAATTCGTAAGCCGTAAATAACGCACTAAAACTATCTCCAATAATCGCTACTTTTCCCATAATAAACCTTTGTTTTAAATTAATCTTGTAATGATAATATAAATTCAAATTTAAAGCAAAATGGTGTAAAATCAACCATTTTTAAAGAAAATGGAAATTTATCAAATGATAGAAAAATTAAAAATTATCGCTGAACTTATCGTTTTTAAGCATTCTGTTTTTGCTCTGCCTTTTATTTTTGTGGCGATGATAGTTGCTAGCAAGATAGAAAGTGGCTCGGCTTGGTTTGGCTTAAAACTGCTTATTTTAGGTATTTTTTGCGCTGTTAGTGCTAGAAATTTTGCTATGGCTTTTAATAGATATAAAGACGAAGATATCGACAAGCTAAATCCGCGAACTGCGAGCCGCCCAAGCGTTGATGGTCGTATCGGCAGGAGCAATATGCAGCTTTTCATCGTGGCAAATGCGTTTATTTTTATTGTATGCGCTTATTTTATAAATTCGCTCGCATTTTGGCTAAGTTTTCCTATTTTAGCTGTTCTTGGTGGATATTCGCTATTTAAACGCTTTAGCGAGCTAGCACACCTGGTGCTTGGTCTTAGCCTAGGTCTTGCTCCTATCGCTGGTGTGGTCGCAGTGAGCGCTGCTATACCGCTTTGGAGCGTGTTACTTTGCCTTGGTGTGACATTTTGGGTAGCTGGATTTGACTTGCTTTACTCGCTTCAAGATATGAAATTTGATAAAGAAAATAAGCTCTTTAGCATACCAGCTATTTACGGCGACAAGGCTGCGCTTTTTTTATCGGCCATTTTTCACGCTTTAGCTTTTATATTTTGGCTACTTTTTGCTTGGGCAGCTGGGCTTGGAGCGATGGCATTTTTTGGAATTTTAGTAAGTGGCGTTATTTTATTTTTTGAGCATAGGATCGTAAGACGCGATTTTAGCAAGATAGATAGAGCATTTTTTACGTTAAATGGCTATCTGGGAATTTTATTTTTTATCTTTGTTTGGATTAGCGTATTATGAGCGAGATTAAGCTGTTTAAAGCACCTCTTGATATGGAATTTGAGTCCGATAAAGATGGGAGCGAGAAATTTAAAAGAGAGTTTGACTCTATCTTGCCGGGCGAAGAGGACGCGCTTGGCGCTTGGCTAAAACGAGCTAAATCACGTGGCGAAACCAAAGAGAGTGACCAAGTTTTACTAACTTTACTAATCGAGCTTCACAGAAAAGTTGATGCGCTGAGTGATTACATTAAAAATGAGCATAAGCAATATTTGCCACTAAAAGAGAGAGCGAGTATCGAAGAAATAGGCTTTACACACATCAAAATAAGCGAAGAAAAATTTCAAAAAGATGAAATTTACTACGCAAGGATTGCTATGCCTATCTTTCCAAAGAGAAATTTGAGTCTTTATTTAAGGGCTGTTAGTGAAAATTTAGCAAAGATAGAAAATATGCACGAAGAGGATGAAGCCGACTGGAACGCTTACGTAACAGCTAGAGAGCGTGTAATGATAAGAGAAATGAGAGCGAATTCGTAAAGGAAAAATATGGAAATTTATATTTTTTTAGGCTTTGGTATCGTTTTGGCGATAATAGTAGCTTTAATGTTGATAAAAGATAGCGAGACAAATAAAAAATTTGCGAGATTTGAGCGAGCGATAGAAAGCGTTATGCAAGAAAATTTCAATCTAAAAAAGCAAATTTCAATGCTTGAGGGCGAGGCGTTTAAAAATAGTGAACAATATGAGCCACTTAAAAAACAGATAAAAGAAAATATTGATTTACAAATAAATGAGAAAATTGTGCCAATAATTCGTGCGATTAAGAGCATTGAGCGAGTAATTGATGATTTTGCAACAGAGCAAAAAGATAGGATAGTTAGTCTTGAAGAGCGAACAAGAGATATTAATAAAATCGCACCAAGCGTCATCAATGAAGAAGAGCAAATTTTAAAAATGTTTAAAGATGGCAAAAGCGCAGCCATGATCGCTAAAGATCTTCACGTGGGTATGGGGCGAGTTGAATTTGTGCTTAAATTTCATAAATTAGCCTAAATTTGGGCTAATTTTAAAAGACAAAACTACTCTTAAACTACAAAAATTAGCTTAAATTTTTATTTTGATTTAAATCTTTTAACATATAATTGAAAAAATTATAAAAAGCTCTAACCAAGCTTAAGAAGGTGCTTTATGCTAATCGATAAATATGGTCGGGTTGTTGATTATTTAAGGATTTCTGTAACTCAGCGTTGCAACTTTAGGTGTAGGTATTGTATGCCTACAACGCCATTTAGCTGGACGCCAAGGGAGAATTTATTAACCTTTGAAGAGCTATTTTTATTTGTAAAAGTGGCTATCGATGAAGGTATAAAAAAGATAAGAATTACTGGTGGCGAACCGCTTGTACGTAAGGATTTGGACGTTTTTATAAAGATGATAAGTGATTATAATCCAGACATCGATCTAGCACTTACTACAAATGGCTATATGCTTTCACACTTTGCCAAAAGGTTAAAAGACGCTGGACTAAAACGCATAAATATGTCACTTGATACACTAAATGAGCAAAAGGCTAAATTTATCGCACAAAAAAGCGTTTTACACGAAGTTTTAGCTGGCTTTGAAGCAGCTCATGATGCTGGATTAAAGGTAAAAATAAACACTGTCGCACTAAAAGGCGTAAATGATGATGAGCTTATAAATTTGCTCGAGTTTGCTAAATTTAGAGATTCTCAGATTAGATTTATTGAGTATATGGAAAATTCACACGCTAAAGATGATTTAAAAGGGCTAAGTAGCGATGAAATTTTAAAAATCATCTCACAAAAATATAATGTCACAAAAGATGGAAAACTACTAAATGCGCCTGCGTCTATTTATAGACTTGATGATGGTTATAAATTTGGTATCATTGATCCGCACAAGCACGATTTTTGCGAGAGTTGCAACCGTATCAGGCTAAGTGCTGAAGGACTTTTGATACCTTGCCTTTACTTTGAAGAAGCTCTTAGCATCAAAAAAGCGGTTGAAAAAGGTGATATCGTAGCTGCAAGTGAAATTTTAAGGCAAGTGCTAGCAAACAAACCAAAAGAGAACAAATGGGCGATAGGTGCTAGCAATGAAACCTCTTCGCGTGCCTTTTATCAAACTGGTGGTTGATGAGCAAAGAGCTAGAGCTAGTTGAGGCGTTTTTAAGTATCCAAGGCGAGGGGGCTTACCAAGGCAGACTCGCTATATTTTTACGCTTTTTAGGTTGCAATCTAAACTGCTCTGGCTTTGGCGTGCAAAAAAAGTCTTTAAAAACCGGCGAAAGCTTACTAGGATGTGACAGTATAAGGGCTGTTTTTAAAGGGCATTTTAATTATAAAATTTACAGTGTAGATGAAATTTTAGGTTTAGTTAATAACCTATGCAAAGGCTTAATGCAAAAACCGATCATTGTTTTGACCGGTGGTGAACCGCTCATTTGGCATGAAAATGAAAATTTTATAAATTTGGTAAAGAAATTGCTTGAAGATTATGAAGTGCATTTTGAGACGAATGGCACTATCTTAATTGATTTTGCTAAATATGAAATTTATAAAAAATGCCATTTTGCACTTGGTGTAAAGCTAGCAAATAGCGGAGTTAATGAGCAAAAACGTATAAATTTAGACGCTATTTTGGCTATTAAAAATAATGCAAGAAGTAGCTTTTTAAAATTTGTCCTCTCGCACTTTAACAAAAGTGAGTTGGATGAGATTATAAATATAAAAAATCAAGTTGATTTGCCAGTTTGGTGTATGGCAATAGGAGCGAATAGAGCTGAGCTAAACGAAAATGCTTTAAAAACAGCAGAATTTGCTATAAAGTATGGATTTAACTACTCAGAGCGTATCCACATCAGGCTTTGGAGCGATAAAGAAGGTGTTTGATGATTATTAGAAAGCTTTTTAGATTTGAAAATGCACATATTGTGAGATTTTGCAGCTCAAAGCGTTGCAGAACTAGCATCCACGGGCACAGCTATGTGGCTGAAATTTTACTTAGCTCAAATTTTCTTGATAATGCCGGCATGGTCTATGATTTTGGCTTAATGAAGCAAAATATAAAAACGATCATTGATAGTTTTGATCACGCTACGACAATATTTTCAGGCGATAATGATGAATATAAAAATGATCTAAAAAAGCACTCGGCAAGATGGATCGAGATCTCGCTAAATCCAAGTGCAGAGCAGTTTTGCCGCATATTTTTTGTACTCATAGAAAGACTACTTGAGCTTAGCGTGATGAACAACGGTGAGCGTGAAGTGAAGCTTCATAGCATTATCGTGCATGAGACTGATACAGGCTATGCACAGTGCTTTAAAGAGGACTCCGCAAATGCGCAAATGGGCGAGATAAAGCTAGATGAGATCAAATTTTCAGACGCTATCATAGAAGAGTGGGAAGATAAAAATTTATTCGAGAAAATGAAAAATAGGTTAAAAATAGAAATTCCAAAGGACGTTTGATGAAAAAAATTATAACTTCTTTTTTATTTATAGCTGGTCTATTTGTGGGTTGTGGAGATAAAGATGAGGCTAAAAATGATATTAGCGAGCCAGTACCGAGTGATGTGACCATAGCTCAACCAGACGCAAATGTCACAATCGATGAACAACTCCCGCCTGAGCCAGTCGTCGAAGAGAACGAGCCTTCTAAAGAGAAGAAATGAACGAACATCTCTCCTCGCTTTTTGCATATACTTTGCCTTTTCATGTGATATTTTTTTATGCACTAGTTGCCTGTAATATACTTTATTTAATACTTACTCAGTTTAGCAGCAATAGTAAAAACTATGTGCTTCGTATAAGATATTTTTTACCGATTTATCATATGTTACTTAGTTTTCTTGTGCTAACCGGACTTATTTTATGGGCGTATTACGGATATGAGTTTAAATTTAATGCTATAAAAATGTTAATTATCTTAATACTTTTAATCGTACTTAGTGCCATAGGTTTTAAAAGGCTAAAAATTTATGCAGCTAATGACGATTTAGAAAAATTTAAAAAATTTGCCCTTATTAAGGGATTTTGTGATCTTGTTTTAGTTATAGTTGCAGGGATTTAGATGAAATTTTTATATGATAAAAATGCAGGTAATGAAAACTTAAAGATAGTAAATGAAGCTTTTTTGCACCTAAAAGCTAGAAGAATGCAAGCTGGTGAGCGAATAAGTGTTAGAAATTTACGAGACTTCAAAGAGTATATTTATGAAATTGATGAGATTGATAGGCGAAGTGCGAGCTTAAGTCTTGTCTTTGCCAGCTCAAATGGCGAGCAAAAATTCGACTTTACGATCGCTTGGGCTGTTGTAGATCCAAAGACTATTGAAAAAACACTGCCGTTTTTAAATGAGATAGGTGTTGGCAAAATCGCATTTGTTTACACGAAATTTTCTCAAGCAAATTTTAAGATAGATATCGAAAGGCTAAACTATATAAATGCACTTTCATGTGAGCAGTGCGGACGAACGTCGCTAATGGAATTTGAAATTTATAAAAACTTAGATGAGCTGATGAGCGTTTATAAAAATGTCTCAGCTATAAATTTTGGCGGTAAAAATTTAAATGAAAAAAGAGATGATGAAATTTTAATAATAGGTCCAGAGGGTGGATTTAGCGAGGATGAGACGGCTAAATTTAAAAATAGCTACTGCCTAAATACTAAAAACATTTTAAGATCACAGACCGCGGTTATCTCAGTGGCTGCAAAATTCCTGGCTTAATTTATTTGATTTTTAGATTTCTTTTTATATAATCAGCAACTTTTAATGTAGATAATTAGCCCAAAAATAATAAAGGAAAAATGATGAAAAAAGATATCCATCCAGAATACGTAGATTGCACTGTAACTTGTGCTTGCGGAAACACTTTTAAAACAAAGTCAAACAAAAGCGAGATCAGAATTGACATTTGCGACAAGTGCCACCCATTTTTCACAGGCAGCGAAAAGATAGTTGATAGTGCTGGCCGTGTTGAGAAATTTAAGAAAAAATACGCTCAAAAATAAGCCTTGCTCTACTTTATTCCTACTCCAATAGGAAATTTAGAAGATATCTCGCTTCGTGCGATTAGAATTTTGCGTGAATGCGAGATAGCTATTTGCGAAGATACAAGAGTCTGTAAAAGTCTTATAAACCTGCTAAATGAACGCTTTGACGCAAGTATAAATATTTCAAAATTTATTCCACTTCACACCCATAACGAAGATGACTTTTTCACAAATTTAAGTGATGATTTTTTTAGCAGAAATGTAGCCTACATGAGCGATGCTGGTATGCCAGGTATCAGCGATCCAGGCGTTAGCCTAGTAAGATACGCTCAAAAAAATAACATTGAATATGAGATTTTAAGTGGAGCAAATGCCGCACTTTTAAGTGTAGTCGCAAGTGGACTTTGTGATAAGGAATTTGTCTTTTTGGGCTTTTTGCCAAACACTGGTAGAGATAGAGTCCTCGCTATCCAAAATGCTCTAAATTTAGCTTATCCAGCCGTTATTTACGAAAGCCCAAAACGCATACTAGGCTTAGTACAAAGTATCACAAATCTAGAACCTGAGAGAGAAATTTTTGCCATAAAAGAGGCTACAAAAAAATTTGAGACTAAATTTAAGGATAGAGCCAAAAATTTAGTCCAAATTTTAGAAAAAGCAAATTTAAGTGGAGAGTGGGCGATTGTCATCTCAAAAAGTGACAAAACAGCCACTCAAAATATCACAAAAGATGAGATACTTTCGCTTGATCTTGCTCCAAAAGTAAAAGCAAAATTGCTTAACAAAATAACTGGAGAAGATGTAAAAAAGATATATGATGAGCTTACGAAAGCTTAAATTATAGGCTACAAAACTACTAGTGACACTAAAACGAAAGTGCAAAATTTACTCTAGCTACATACAAAAATAAGTTAAATTTTAATTGACTTTAGCTACCATAGGTTACCATGATAATATACGGAAAACAACTATTTTTACATATTTTGAACAAGCGACCACAGATACTAGAAGAGATATATCTCTCAAAAGAGTGTGACAAAAAACTCTTCTCTAAAATTTGTGGCACAGGCAAAAAAATCATCCGCGTGGATAATCAAAAAGCACAGTCTTTAGCTCGCGGTGGGAATCATCAAGGTTTTTTAGCGAATGTTAGTGAGTTTGAATTTTCAGACATTGCTGAGCTTAAAAAGCTAAATTTTATCGCTATTCTTTATGGTATAAGCGATGTTGGCAATATCGGTGCTATCGCTAGAAGTGCCTATGCTCTAGGCTGCGAAGGTCTTGTGATAGTGGCAAAAAGTATAAATATGCAAGGCGTTTTAAGATCAAGTAGTGGTGCTGCTTATGAGATACCAATAGCGATTTTTGAAGATGGGCTTAGTTTATTAAATGAACTAAAGCAATTTGGTTTTAAAATTTATGCAACCGCAAGTAATGGTAAAAACGTAAAAGAGATGAAGTTTGCCGGTAAAAGAGCTTTGGTGATGGGCTCAGAGGGCGAAGGCATACCGCAAAAGGCTCTAGCGAAGTGTGATGAGTGTATTGGTATAAAGTTAAAAGAGGGCTGGGACTCCTTAAATGTAAGTGCAGCTTTTGCAATAATTTGTGACAGGATGATATATGAATGAATTAGAGAATTTAAAAGAGATAGGTTTAAAGGAAATTTCACGTAAAACGCATATTGAGCCTACATTTTTACAATATATTTTTGATAAAAATTTTGAAAAATTATCACGTTTAAATATTAGGGGCTATGCCAAGATTTTGCAACGTGAATATGATGTTGATTTGAGCGAGTTGCTCGCTGAATATGATGCCTTTATGCAAGAAAATACTCCAGATGAGAGTCACAAAACTAAAGTTACTCCAAAAATTTCTTCTTACACTCCAAAAGATATTACCATACAAAAACAAAGCGGTAGTGGCGGTGCTGGATTTTTATTTTGGCTCATCATTTTAGCTATTATCGCTGGTGGGGCATATCATTTTGATGCTTACAAATATATCGAGAATTTTTTATCATTTTTAAATGATGAGAATAAAAGCGTGAGCTATTCGCAGTCAAGCATAGTAAATGAGGTGAAGAAAAATATCATCGATACAAATATCACCATCTCTCAAAATAGCCCTAAAATAGAAGAAAACATATCAAGCGTAAAAATTTCAGCTCCAGTTGAGCAAAATGTGACAACAAGTCCTGCAAACATGGAGCAAAATGCTGTGAAGCCAAGCATGACAGCTCAGTCAGCTCCTAAGATAGAGCAAAACATTACAAAGCCACTAAATGAGGCAGTCATTACACCAAAACAACGCGTCTGGATAGGCATCATTAATCTTGAAAATGGTCAAAAAGTATCAAACGACACAAGCAAAAGCATAAATATAAATTTAGACCAAAGGCAGCTCGTAGTTTGTGGAAATGGTAACATTGAGCTAAAGATCGGCGATAAGGTAACAAAATATAATCCAAGTCGTCCAGCTAGGTTTTTAGTAGAAAATGGAGAGATGAAATTTGTGAGCTATGATGAGTTCGTAGAACTTAATAAGGGCAAATCTTGGTAAGAAAAATAGCGATTTTCACCGCTTTTAGTGTATTTGCCTATGCTTTTAGCTTACAAACTAGTGCAAGTGCTTTAAGCAATGTTGAAAATGTGCAAATTTCTTTAGAAAATTTAGACCAAAATGGCTCACTCAATGTCAATGAGCTAGTATCAAGATTAAAACAAAACTCGAGTTACGATAGCATTTCATTTGGCTCAAATAGTTTGAATTTAAAATTTATAAGTGAGCAAAAGGCTCCTTCTACATTATTTGTAAAATCAATAAATTCAACTCTAGACGATGCCAACATAAGTATTTCAAGGATAAATTCTCTAAAAAATGGAGATCAAATTTCTTATGGAATTTCAGCCATAAAAAATGGCGGAATAGATCCAAGCTTATTAAGCTTAGCACTTAGTCAAAGCGGTTTTAAAATTTTAGGATTTGATAGAGTTGATGGGAATTTGGAGATATTTTTAGATGCTCAGAATATGATTCTTAAGGCTGCAAAGGTAAATTTTGACGAAGAGACACCACTTTTAAAAAGCGGTGGTACTTATTTTGTTGATGTTGAGGGTGCAAGTAGTCTGGATATCGCGTCAAAAGAGTCAAATAGATGGATGCCACTTGTTAGGATTTATGATAAAAATTTAAATCAGATTGACTCTATAAAAGAGGAGCAAGCAAAAACTACCGTTTCTATAAATTTAGCAATAGGTGCAAAATACGCATTAATTAGCGACAATGTTGATATAAATAATATAAAAAATGAGATAATTATCAAGCTTATAAAATAGGAGTAAGCAGTGTTTGATGAGATAAGATTTAATACAATTGAGCGTTTACCAAACTACGTTTTTGCCGAAGTAAATGCAATAAAAATGGCTGCACGAAGAGCTGGCGAGGACATCATCGACTTTTCTATGGGTAATCCTGAGGGCAGAACACCACAGCACATCGTCGATAAACTATGCGAAAGCGCGCAAAAGGACAAGACTCACGGCTACTCAGCCAGTGCTGGAATTTACAAGCTCCGCCTTGCCATTTGCAACTGGTACAAAAGAAAATACGGCGTAAATTTAGACCCAGATACCGAAGCAGTCGCTACGATGGGTAGCAAAGAGGGCTTTGTTCACTTAGCTCAAGCCGTGATAAACCCAGGCGATGTGGCTATCGTGCCTGATCCTGCTTATCCGATACACACGCAAGCGTTTTTATTTGCTGGCGGAAGTGTCGCAAAGATGCCACTTCACTACAATGATAAATTTGAGCTAGATGAGAATAAATTTTTTGAAAATTTGATCCAAACTATACACGCAAGCTCACCAAAGCCAAAATACGTAGTCGTAAATTTCCCTCACAATCCAACGACCGTGACAGTGCAAAAGAGCTTTTACGAGCGCCTTGTAAGTATTGCAAAACAAGAGAGATTTTACGTTATCTCTGACATCGCCTACGCGGATCTTACATTTGATGGCTACAAAACGCCAAGTATCTTTGAGGTTGATGGTGCAAAAGACGTTGCAGTCGAGTGCTACACACTTTCAAAAAGCTACAATATGGCTGGCTGGAGAGTTGGCTTTATGTGCGGAAATAAAAGACTTTGCGCCGCACTTAAAAAGATAAAATCATGGGTTGATTACGGCATGTTTACGCCGATACAGGTGGCTGCCACAGTCGCACTTGACGGCGATCAAAGCTGTGTTGAAGAGATACGCCAAATTTATGAAAAAAGAAGAGATGTGATGATAGAGGCCTTTGCTCAGGCTGGTTGGGAGCTTAAAAAACCAAGCTCAAGTATGTTTATCTGGGCGAAACTTCCGCCAAAGGTTAGCCATCTGGGCAGCCTTGAGTTTTCAAAGCAGCTTCTTACAAAGGCATCAGTTGCAGTTAGCCCTGGTATCGGTTTTGGCGAGGGCGGAAATGACTATGTGCGTCTAGCTCTTATCGAAAACGAAAATAGAATAAGACAAGCAGCAAGAAATATAAAAAAATATTTGAAAGAATTTGAATGAATGTAGCGATATTGGGCATTGGAACCGTTGGCGAGTCAGTTGCTAAAATTTTACTAAAAAACAAAAAGCTAATCGCAGCAAGAAGTGGCGAGGAGATAGTGCCAGTCATCGGAGTGGTCAGAAATTTAAATAAAAAAAGAGATGCTGGCATCCCTTTGACTGACGATATAAATAGCGTTATAAATCGCGATGATATCGACGTTTTTGTCGAACTTATGGGTGGTGTGGAAGAGCCTTTTAGGGTTGTGAGTGAAATTTTAAAGCGAAAAAAAGCAGTCGTGACCGCAAACAAAGCACTTCTGGCCTATCACAGATATGCTTTGCAAAATTTAGCCAAAAACACGCCATTTGGCTTTGAAGCAAGCGTGGCTGGTGGCGTACCGATCATTAGAGCCTTAAGAGAAGGCTTAAGCGCAAACCACATCGTTAGTATAAATGGCATACTAAACGGAACTAGTAACTTTATCCTAACCTCGATGATGGACGAGGGCTCAAATTTTAAAGACGCACTTAAAAAGGCGCAAGAGCTCGGATACGCTGAGGCTGATCCTACTTTTGATGTGGGTGGCTTTGATACGGCTCATAAGCTTCTTATACTGGCAAGCATCGCATACGGTGTACACGGCGATCCAGAGGATATTTTGATCGAAGGAATACAAGGTATCACACCTGAAGATATATTTTTCGCAAAAGATTTCGAATACTCAATAAAACTTCTAGCGATTGCCAAAAAAAGTGAGGGTAAAATCGAGCTACGCGTACATCCAGCGCTTGTACCACAAAATAAAATGATAGCAAAGGCAAGTGGTGTGACAAATGCGATTAGTGTCGTTGGCGAGGTCGTTGGCGAGACGATGTACTATGGACCTGGGGCTGGCGGTGACGCAACGGCAAGTGCGGTGATCAGTGATCTTATCGACATCGCAAGAGATAGCAAATCGCCGATGCTAGGATATAAAGCACCGTTTGAATTAAATACGCTTGAGCTACTTGACCGCGATAGGATAAAGACGAAGTACTACTTTAGATTAAAGGTCGAGGATAAAATGGGTGTGCTAGCAAAGATTACAAATTTAATGAGCGAAAACAACTTATCGATTGATAGCATACTTCAAAAACCAAAAGATGAGAGTGAATTTGCTGTATTGTTTTTTACGACACATACGAGTCTTGAGGCTGATGTAAGAAGGACAATTGAAATTTTAAAAGAGCAAGAGTATATAAAAGAAGAGCCATTTATGATGAGGATCGAGGAGTAGCTTGGGACTAAAAGAGTATCTCTTTGGCAAAAGCTCAGAAAATAGGGCGTGTGATTTTTTACAAAAGCTTGGTTTTGTCATTTTAGAGAGAAATTTTCACTCTAAATTTGGCGAGATCGACATTATCGCACTAAGCAGTGATAAAATTTTACACTTCATAGAGGTAAAAGCAACTAGCGGAGAATATGAAGCAGAGTATAGACTAAATAAGGCAAAATATATAAAAATTTTAAAAACTATAAATTTTTATATGATGAAAAATGAGCCAAATAGAGATTTTCAAGTCGATTTACTCGTTATAAAAAATGAAAATTTAGAACTGATAGAAAATATTAGTTTATAATAAAATTTATTATTTAGATAAAATTTAAATTTAATTTGTATAATTGCCACATTTTAAAAATAAGGAGAAAAAATGGGAAAATACATCGAACTTACAAAAGAAAATTTTGATGTTACAAAAGAAGGCGTTGCTTTAGTAGACTTTTGGGCTCCATGGTGCGGACCTTGCCGTATGCTAGCTCCAGTGATCGAAGAGCTTGCTGAAGACTTTGACGGCAAAGCAAAAATTTGCAAGGTAAATACTGACGAAGTGCAAGATCTTGCGGTTGAGTTTGGCATCAGATCGATCCCAACATTGCTATTTTTCAAAAATGGCGAGCTAGTTGAGCAAATGGTCGGTGCACAGTCAAAACAAGCCTTAACTGATAAACTAAATTCGCTTCTTTAATGAGCGAAAAAAGAAGAGGAAGTCTGCTTCCTCTTACGTATATATTTGGTTCATTTTTTGGTGCAGCTATGATAGCAGCTGCATTTGCGTATAGCAACTATCGTTTTTCACAATATAAATTTGTTGATTTTGCGAAGCTGGTTTTCTACGAAAAAAGCGAAATTTTCACTCCAAAAGAGCCAAAATACACGCTTTTAATCTTCAGTTCAAATCAATCAAAATTAGACGAAATTTTACCAACCAAAAATGAAACAGTTGTAGCAATCGATATCTTTCAAAAAAGATATGAGTCAAACTCAACACTAAAATATATAAGCTCAGATATAAATACAGTCTTGGAGCTGATGCGAAATTTGAGCATTACAAAGCTGCCAAGCAGTGTTGAGATAGTTCATCAAAGGGACGAAATTTACAAACAAAATTCGTCCATAAATGTTTTAGAATAAAGGAAATTTATGCTTGATTTAGCGATCATCGGAGGCGGTCCAGCAGGACTAAGCGCCGGACTTTACGCCACTAGAGGCGGACTAAAAAATGTTGTAATGTTTGAAAAAGGCGAGCCTGGCGGTCAGATCACCTCGAGCTCAGAGATAGAAAACTACCCAGGCCAAAAAGCCCCTGGCGAGAGTGGCTTTGACTTTATGAGCACTTGGTGGAAGCAGTGTAGCGCATTTGGTCTAGTTCATAAATGGGCAAACGTTGTTGGTGTTAGAAAAAATAGCGACGGCAGCTTTGAAATTTTACTTGAAGGTGGCAAAAGTGAGCAAGCAAAGGCGGTTATCGTAGCTACAGGATCTACTCCAAGACGTGCTGGTTTTAAGGGTGAGGATGAATTCTTTGGCAAAGGTGTTAGCACATGCGCAACATGCGATGGCTTTTTTTACAAAAATAAAGAAGTGGCTGTTCTTGGCGGTGGCGACACAGCTGTTGAAGAGGCACTTTATCTAGCAAATATCTGCTCGAAAGTATATCTAATTCATAGACGTGACGAATTTAGAGCGGTGCCAACAACCGTTGAAAAAGCTAGAAAAAATGAAAAGATCGAGTTTATAACAAGTGCAACGATAAAAGAAGCACTTGGCGATAAAATGGGTCTCACAAAGATCGTGCTTGATACCAAAAATGGCGAGCGTGTGCTTGATGTGCCGGGAATTTTTACCTTTGTAGGACTAAATGTAAATAATGAAATTTTAAAAGATGAAAATGGCAAATTTATCTGCGAGATGGTTGATGGTGGACAGGTTAAGACCGATCTTAAGATGCAAACTAGTCTAAAAGGGCTATTTGTGGCAGGTGACATCAGGGAAGACGCTCCTAAACAAGTAGTTGTAGCCGCAGGTGATGGCGCAGTAGCAGCACTTAGTGCTATGAGCTACATTGAAAGCTTGCATTAATACCTAAAAATTTAGCCAAATTCTTGGCTAAATTTTTCTTCTTTTTTCTATCAAATTTTTGATTTTATACGTATTTTTTAAAGCCTATTTGTAATCTATCTATAATAAATTTTATGTTAAATTTCAACCAAAAATCAAAGGATAAATTTTGGTAAAAATAGGACTTTACGGTGCTAGCGGAAAGATGGCTCAAAGTATTATCTCTTGCTTAAGAGATGAGAAAAATGCACTTTTAAGTGTCGCTTTTAGCCAAAAAAATGAGGTTGAAAATTTAAATAGTGAACTTCTGACAAATGACTTTGCTAAATTTTTTGAAGCGTGTGATGTAATAATCGACTTTAGTCAAAAAGAGGCTACGGTAGCACTGCTGAACTACGCTAGAACTAATCCAAAACCACTAGTTATCGGTACGACAGGGTTAAATGACGAAGATAAAAACTTACTCCATTTAGCATCTGGAGCTATGCCTATTCTTTACGCAACAAATATGAGTTTGGGCGTGGCTGTACTAAACCGCCTTGCAAGGATTGCTTCAAAAACATTAAGAGAATTTGACATAGAGATCGTCGAGCAACACCACAGGCACAAAAAGGACGCTCCAAGCGGTACAGCGATGACATTGGCTGGCTGCGTGGCTGAGGCTAGGGATTTAAATTTAGAAGATGTTTTAGTCACTGGTAGAGCTGGTATGGTAGGGGTTAGGAGCAAAGACGAGATCGCAGTTATGGCACTTCGTGGTGGAGATGTGGTCGGTCGCCACACGGTTGGCTTTTATAATGACGGCGAGTTTATTGAGCTAAATCACACCGCAACGAGTAGGGCAACCTTTTCAAAAGGTGCGATCAGGGCTGCTATTTGGCTCAAAGATCAAAATAGTGGTCTATACTCGGTAGATGATAGTTTGGGGCTTGATGATTAAATTTGTGCTTGATGATGTAGAGAGCTATAAGCTAGAATTTGGTAATAAATTCTAGCTGCCGGAGCGTGAAAAACGCCAAAATTTAAGAACTGGCGATATAGTAAAGCTTATATTTAGATTTGAAGATGATGAGTTTGCTCAGGTTGAGCGCATGTGGGTGGTCGTTAGCGAGACAAATAACGGCGAATTTACCGGCATTTTAGACAATGAACCATTTACAAAAGGCTGTTTAAAAGTTGGCGATGAGATCAAGTTTAACTACAAAAAATGTTCTTGAAATTTACAAAGATGATGAAAAATAAAGGAAAAAAATGTGTGCAATAGTTGGCATTATAAATTCTAAAGATGCAGCAAAGACTGCCTATTATGCGTTATTTTCTATGCAGCATCGCGGCCAAGAGGCAAGCGGTATTAGCGTTTGCGATGATGGAGAAATTTCTACTCACAAGGGTAATGGCCTAGTTACAGAGGTTTTTAATGAAGAAATTTTAAGATCGCTAAAAGGCGATATGGCTATTGGTCACAACCGATATGCAACGGCTGGTAAAAACTCAGGTCGTGACGCCCAGCCAATAGCCGCTAACTACTCTTTGGGGCAGATTTCAATCGTCCATAATGGAAATTTGGTAAATAAAGATGAGGTTAGAGATGAGCTTATTAAGGATGGTGCGATATTTCAGACAAATATGGATACTGAAAATATCATCCATCTAATCGCAAGAAACCATAGCAAGCACTTGCAGGACCGTATTATCGCGGCACTTGATAAGATAAAAGGTGCTTATTGTCTGCTTATCCAGTCACGCCATAAAACCTTTGCCATAAGAGATCGCTGGGGTGTTAGGCCGCTAAGTCTTGGCAGGCTAAAAGATGGTGGATATATCGTAGCTAGCGAGACTTGCGCTTTTGATCTTGTGGGAGCTAGCTTTATAAGAGATATTAGGCCTGGTGAGATGATAGTTTTTGAACATGGAAAAAGTGAGTTTCAAAGTATCCAAATTTATGATCCAGATCCTAGAATTTGTGCATTTGAATATATCTATTTTGCTCGCCCAGATAGCGTGATAGAAGGTAAAAGTGTCTATGAAGTTAGAAAAAAAATGGGTGAAGTACTAGCTAAAAAGAGCAAAATTAAAGCAGATTTCGTCGTACCTGTACCAGATAGCGGTGTGCCAGCAGCGCTCGGATATGCAAACGAGAGCAAGATCCCTTTTGAGCTAGCTATCACTAGAAACCACTATGTGGGTAGAACCTTCATCGAGCCAAGCCAAGAGATGAGGAATTTAAAAGTTAAGCTAAAACTTAACCCGATGTCATCAGTTCTAAAGGGTAAAAGTATCGTTGTCATAGATGATAGTATCGTTCGCGGTACTACTTCAAAAAAGGTGGTTGATCTTTTAAGACATGCGGGCGCTAAAGAGATTCATTTTAGAGTCGCATGCCCTGAGCTTAAATACCCTGAGCGATACGGTATCGATACGCCAAGCTTTGAAGAGTTAATAAGCTCTAAAAAAAATGCAGAGGAAGTAAGAGAATATATCGGTGCAGATAGCTTAGAATTTTTAAGTATAGACGAACTTAAAGAAAGTATCGGTAATGAGCGAAAATATTCGCTTGTAAGCTTTGATGGTGACTATTTCATAAAGTGAAAAATTTAGCTATTTTTTTGCTTGTTGCACTATTTTTTAGCGGTTGCTCACAAAAGAATCCAAGCAAAAAAGACGAAATTTCTATTTACGTAAGCTACTATGAGATAAATGGCACAAAGCAGCAGCTACAAATAAAAACCGTTCAAAATTTCGCAGAACAAAATGCTAGTGTGCCATTTTTTGGTGTAGTAAATTTTTTAGCAGAAGATAAAATTTTAAATGCTTATTCGCTTGCAAAGGGCACTATAAACGTACTTGAGGTAAATAATAGCTCTATAAATTTAAATAAATCAAGTGATATTCTGGCTTTAAAAAGAGCTAATGAGATAAAATTTTATGAGATAAGGCCTGATGTGCTTGAGAGTGTTAAATTTGGCTCACAAAATAGTGTTTGCGGTGATTTTTTGTTACAAAAGCCAGTGCATGTAAATGTAGCAACAAACTACTATTTAAGAGATGATAGCTTTTTTGCAAGCATTATAGAAGCAAATTTCTTTTATAAAAAAGGTGCAAAGATCCTAAAAAAAGAGTTTGTTTATAATATAGCCGAGACTAAAATCCTTGAAGAAGCAAAAGAATTTACACAAAAAACAAAGCAACTCTTTTTAAATGACCTACAAAAATTGGGCAGACTACTTGACATACTTTGTACTTTTTAAGTCTTTAGCTTAGAAATTAGTGTTCAGTGCAGATACTAAAAAAGATAAAATTTAATCTAAAGTCAAACTAAGACTTAGCGTTTTATCCTATGAAATTTGTAAAAATTTGCTTTAAATTTGACTTAGTAGCAATTTAGTTTTGTGATATTCATGCCATTTTTAAAGTAAGGCGGATATGGCATATATACGGTAAATGGTGTGCTTTTTTGCTTTGGTAAATTTTTGGCTACATCAAATTTATATTCAACTGTATTTGGCCTCTCGTCCTTATCTGTGCCAAGAACCCATGAGAAAAATGAAAGCCCACTTGGCTTAAAAAATGCTTCCTCACCAAGGTCATTTTTATTTAGCGGTTGATTGATTAGTTTGACTGTCAGCGTGCAGTTGCTAATTGTAAATTTACCGATGTTTCTTACTTGCCCCTTAAAAACAATACTCTCATTTCGTAAAATTCGCTCACTTTTTACATTTTCGAGCATACCTTTTTTTGTATATTTATCAAGCACCAGCATCAAAAAAACAGCAAGTGTAGTTGAGACTAGAATGTTTGTAAAAAATAGTGATAAAAATAACTTTCGCTCAGCTCTAAGCGAGAGAACAAGAAATAAAATAGAAAGCAGAGCAATCGCAAAAAGAACGATAATATGAACGATCGTAAAATATGCTGAACTCATCAAAAACACTCCACTTTTTTAGAAATATTGTAGTCTATAAATGCAAAATCATTGACAAATTCTTTAACCTCTATGCTTTGCTTTGGCAAAAATTCCTCGTTTAAGATGATTCTTTTTCTAGCAAATGGATTAAGCGAGTTAAAAAAATCTTTCGTATTTTGCCTTGAGCTTAGATAGAAGTTAAGCTCGATTTTACAGACACTAAGTGCATTATTTGAATTATTTGTAATATTAAAATCGACCATTAACGCATCGACATATTGAAGCTGCTTGGTGGTTATTTTGCTTATGCTAACTGGCCTTAAATTTTCATTTATATATTTGTTTGCGTAGTAATTACCTACAAAAAGTCCAAAAAAAGCAGCCAAAATAAATAAAAATCCTATCTGCCACCACGACTTTATCGCGATAAAAATTCCTAAAAGCACAATTAGTATAAATGCTAAAAATATCCAGCCATAGGTTAGAAAATCAATGAGCTTTGCATTTTGCAATACAAAAAGCAAGTTGTGCTTAATGCTATTTAACATCTCGCGATCTTTTCTCTTCAATGCCGCTCATACCAAAACGCCTTGTAAGTTCGTTTTTTACAGCATCTGGATGGATATTATGGGCTGAGAGTGCTACAAGTGCATGAAAGCAAAGGTCGGCTGCTTCATAGATCAGATCATCTTTTGCTTTTTGCTCATTTTGCTTTGAGTTTTCTGCGAAACTAAGATCCTTTGCGGCCATTATAAATTCGCCAGCCTCTTCGCCAACTTTCTTTAAAATTTGATTTTCGCCTTTTTTAAAAAGACTTGCCACATATGAAGTTTCAGGGTTAGCATTTAGCTTCCTATCTTCTATCACATGGTAAAGCTCGTCAAGTACGCCATAATTTGGTTTTTTGACTTCAACTTTTGTATCTAAAATTTTGCCGTCATGCAAATTTATCTCATTAAAAAAGCACGACCTTGCTCCAGTGTGACAAGCTGCACCTCCGTTTTGAATCACTTTTAAAAGCAAAGTATCGTTATCACAGTCTAAAAATGCAGCTTTTATCTCCTGTGTATTTCCGCTCTCTTCGCCTTTTTTCCAAATTCTATTTTTGGTGCGTGAAAAGTAGTGAGCGTAACGGCTAGATAGACTTAAATTTAGTGCTTCTTCGTTCATGTAAGCAAGCATTAAAACTTCATTTGTGGCATAATCACAAACCACTACTGGAAGCAATCCACCAACTTTTTGCCAGTCTATGCTTTTTGTTACGCTGTTCATTTTTTTACCTTTCGCTTGTCGAGCTAGCTTTGGTTTTATCTTTTGTGTCTAGCCAGATGTTTGGCACAGCTCCGCCAGGCGTTAAGAAAATTTTAGCATCTTTGTTTTCTTTTAGAGCTTCGTTAAATTTGTTTTGCGTCTCGATCTGCTTTAAATTTAGTAGATTTTGATCTACACTTTTTGCAACCTCTTTGTTTGCATATGCAGTTGCGTCAGCCTCGATTTTAATGGCATCAGCCTTACCTTTTGCTTCAATGATCGCAGCTTTAGCGGTACCTTCTGCAAGTGCGGCTTGTTTTAAGGCTTCTTGATTTGCTCTTTCTACTTCGTATTTTGTTCTTTCAGCTTCTTGTTTTGCGATTTGGACGCGCTCGATCTGCTCTTTTACCTTTGAAGGCAAGATAATCTCACGAAGTTGCACTGTTAAAAGCTCAACTGGCTTATTTGGCTGAGAGTCGATGTCTTTTCTTATGCCATCATCGATTTGTCTTGCTAGATCGTTTCTCTTTGTTGGAAGCTCTTCTGCTGTATATTTACCAGCGATACTGCGAACTACGTCACGAACGACAGGATCAACTATCTTGCTCTCCCAGCTAAGACCCCAAGAGGCAATAGTTTGAGGGGCATTTTCTGGATTTAAACGGTATTGCACAGTAATATCAATGCTAACTGGTAAATTTCTAGCATCAAGCACTGAAATAGAATTTTTACGTAAAATTCCAGCGCCAACGCCTTGATATGATTTTTGCATTGATTCGCCCATATCCTCGCCAGAAGTATAGTTTATGATCCTAACTCTGGTGTCCACGATGATGATGTCTTGGATAAAAGGTAAAAAGAAGTGAAAGCCTGGTTGCAAAGGATTTGGCTCGTATTTACCTGCCGTAGACTTGATGCCAACTTCGCCTGAGTGAATCACTTTAAATGGCTGAGTGATAGCAAAAATAGCAATAATTGCAATTAAAATATAGGCAAGTGCTCCAAATTTACCAAAACCATTTGGTAAATTTGGCATTTTAAAGTCTTTTTTGAATGGTGGCTCTTTGTCGCTATTTTGACTAGAGCCCCTATTGTCATTACCTAGCTTTTTTTTATTGAAATAATCGTTTAAATCAGCGGGCATTTCGTTCCTTTAAATTTTTAAATATATGTTAAAAATGATTCATATTTTTTATTTAGACCGTAAACTACGTCAAAATAAGCTTTTTGTAGTCTCTTTGTCACTTCGCCTCTAGCTCCGTTGCCGATAATGCGGTTATCTATGCTATTTATCGGCGTTACTTCAGCTGCAGTACCTGTAAAAAACGCCTCATCAGCAGTGTAGGCCTGATCTCTTGTGATGCGCTCTCTTCTTACCTCTATGTCAAGATCATGAGCTAGTTTGATGACCGTATCTTGGGTGATACTAACTAGGCTGTTGTCATTTGGTGGAGTGATCAATGCACCATTTTCAACGATAAAGAAGCACTCGCCCGGACCTTCAGCCACGAAGCCTTCACTATCAAGCAGTAGCGCCTCGTCGTATCCAGCCTCTTTTGCCTCGTAGTTTGCCATTTGTGAGCTTAGGTAGTTTGAACTGGCTTTTGCCCTATTCATTTGAGCAGCAGGGCTTAGCTTTGCATAGCTTGAAATTTTAACTCTGATACCTTTTTCTAGACCTTCATCACCAAGATATGCGCCCCATTCCCATGAAGCGATAGCAGTTTGCACTGGTGCTTTTGTGTGTGCCACACCCATTACACCATATCCTAAAAATACAAGTGGGCGAATGTAGACGTTGCCGTTATATTTGTTTGCGCGAAGCACGTCTATCTGTGCTTGCTCAAGCTCTTCTTGTGTGTATGGTACATTTAAAACGGTCATTTTTGCTGATTTTAAAAGTCTTTTTGTGTGATCTTGAAGTCTAAAAATAGCTAGACCTTTTTTTGTTTTATAAGCTCTTGTGCCTTCAAATACGGCATTGCCATAGTGCAAAGAGTGAGTTAGAACGTGTACTTTTGCATCGTCCCATTTAACTAATTTTCCATCCATCCAGATGAATTCTGAAGCGTTCATTGTTAAACCTTTCTGTTTTTTAGAAATTTGGTCTCAGTTTATCTAAAATTGCTTTAAATTTACATTTCTAAGACCAAAATTTGCAGGCATTGCCGGCTAAAACTACTTGTCCAAAAGCTCTTGTATGATCTTTGCCATCTCATCGATTGATGAAGCTGCGCTTAAATTTATTAAGTATTTGCCACTTACTACAAAAGCTGGCACACCGCTGATACTTGCCACATCATAAGAGGCGAACCATGCGTCTAAAAGCTCTTTTGCTCGGTCGCTATTTAGTGCTTTTTCGTAGTCATCCTTGCTCACGTGAGCTGCTTTAAGGGCTAAATTTATAAATTTCTCTTTGTCTTTGCCATCACTAAAATCATCTTTTTCATCGTGTCTTGCTTTATAGATCGCAAATTTTGCTTGCTTAAATTTTGACTCATCGCTTAGTAGATCAGTGCCATTTGCCTCATCTATCGATATAAGAGCGGTGAAAATTTTACTTGTTGTCTCGCCAAGCTTGCCTTTGGTGCTTAGGTGATATGGAATAAATTTAACCCCATCAAGCTTTGACATTAACTTTTTTGTAATCGTTCGGTCAAATTTATAGCAGTGTGGGCAGTCGTAGCTAAAGACCTTGACGACCGAGTTTTTAGGCACATTAAGCGGCTTTGCTAGAGTTTGATACTCTACGCCCTCAGTCAGTGCTGATAAATTTAGCGCAAAAAACGCACTTAAAATTAGCATTTTTACAAGCTTCATCTTTGCTCCTTATTTTGCTAGATCAGCTAGCACTTTTGCGGCGTGGTCTTTGGCTTTTACGCTTTTATAAATTTTAACTATCTTGCCGTCTTTTCCGATCACAAATGTGCTTCTTACGATGCCAAGATACTCTTTGCCGTAGTTTTTCTTGACCTGCCAAACACCATAAAGCTTTGAAATTTCTTTATCCTCATCGCTTAATAGAATGTGCTTTAAATTTTGCTTTGCGATAAAGCCAACGTGAGATTTCACACTATCTGGGCTAACACCGATGATAACTGTATCGTTTTTGATAAACTGATCGTAGTTTGCGCTAAATTCGCAAGCCTCAGTTGTGCAGCCCGGAGTGTTGTCCTTTGGATAAAAATAAAGCACTACATTTTTACCTACAAAGTCCTTTAGTGCGACCTTTACACCGTCTTGATTTAGTGCTTCAAACTCTGGCGCTTTATCGCCAACTTCAAGTGTTATTTTTCGTTCAATATCTGCTTTACTAAATTCGCTCATTTTATCACCTTTCTCTTATCTTCTACGCTTTCGCCACCTACGCCGATGTTGCTAGCATCGTGAGTTTCTATGAAAATCATCACCGCCTCTTTTTTCTTGCCAAGCACTCTTACAAGCGTCTCAGTTACCTCTTTAAAAACTTGATCTTTTTGCTCTTTTGTCGGCTCTGGGCCTGCTATTTTGATATTAACATAAGGCATTGTTGCTCCTTTTTAAGATGTAAAATATTAGCCAAAATGAGTGAAATTTCAGATTAAAGCCTTTATTTAAGAATTTGGCATTAAAATACAAAAACTTGTTACTAGGAGCGAAAAATGGACTACAACAAACATAACAAAGGCTTTGTTTGCTTTATGTACGGCTTTGGACGAAGCAGGATAGTTTATGCTGTTTTGATGTTTTTAGTCATATTTTTGCTTGGTTTTTTGACATTTGTTTCAAGTGCTCAAGCTGACATTTTAAATTTACAAATAGCCTTTGGTGTCATGCTTTGCGGGCTTTTAATCGTCCTTATAAATCCAAAAATTTTTATCATCAAGCTAATTGGCTATTTAATTTCACTTGCTGGCGTTATAATCGCTCTTCACAATGCAAATTTACTAGGTGAAGGCTTTAGCTTATATTTTTACGCAAGCCTAGTCTTTGGCGCATTTATGATGCTCATGCTTCTTAGCTGGTTTGTTTACAACGCAAGAAGCAGCGAGATAAATGAAATTTAGTTTGCCACTCCCATAAGCACGCTTGTATAGGTGTTTTGTTTAGGCTCTGAGCTTGTTACATCATTTACATTTATGCGGCCAGCCTCAAGCCCAGCTTTTATGAGTGCTTCTTTTACTGCATTTGCACGCTCATTTGCTAGCTCAACCAGCTTTTCCTTATCCGCTTCGATGATTTTTATTGCCTCTTCTCTTAAAGCCTTATCGCTTTTATCTTTAGCGTTTGGAACGAGAGAATTTAGCGCGGTAATATAATCTTTGCCGCTTGAGGAGATTATTTGATTTATCTTTTGATCAAGCTTTTTTTCTTTAAAGTAGAGCGCATCTATTTCGGAGTAAGTAGGCGTGATGCTAAGTTTCATCATAGGCTTTGCACTAGTTAGCTTTATAAAATCAGCTATTTTTGGCGCTTCTGAGCTTATTAGCTCGCTACTTCCAGCAAGAAAATCGATAGAGCTTAGATCCTTGCTGCCAAGTCCTAGAGCATTACCTAAAAATCTAAACGGAGCTAACGTAATGTCTGCAAAGAGTTTTTTAACAGCAGCCCAAATGACACCGCCATATTTAAAGTCAGGATCGTCTAAATTTCCTTCAACTGGCAGGTCGATATTTATTTGATTATTTTGATCGCTTAATATCGATATAGCAAGCGAAAGTGGCAAATTTACAGCATCTTTTGAATCAACCTTTTCTCCAAGTGTGAGTGTGTCAAAATTTATAAGATTTGAGCCGTTTAGTTTTGAATCAACAACGCTATAATTTAGATTTAAATTTAACTTACCTTTTTTTATTTTATAGCCCAAAAATTGCCCGCTGTATGGTGTTATGTCGATTAGATCGATGTCTTTAAAATCAAGCTTAATATCGGTATTTTGCTTTAATTCAAAAGGAAATAGTTTTGCTGTAATCTGAGAAAAGCCATTTTTACCAACTGTGCCTTTGAACTCACCCGAACTTGGACGTTTTTTATCGATGTCAGTTAGCTTGCCATTTAGATTTGAAATTTTCGTAGCAAATGGTATAAATAGTGACGCATCTGAAAAATCAACCTCGCCGTTGTTAAGTGAGAAATTTTTGATACTAAAATTTAGCTCGTCGTCTTTTTTACTAGCCACCTTTTTGCTCTCAGTTTTTTGCTCATTTTGGGCTTTGCTTTTATCTTCTTTTACGATTTTGCTTAGATTAAATTCGCGCTCTTTGCTTAGATGAGCCTTGATAAATGGCGAATTTAAAGCAACTCCAGTAATTTCAAGATTATTTTTAAAAAGTGAAATTTTATCCACTTCTAAACTTTTAAACGCGATTAGCTTTTCTTTATTTTTATCATCTAATCTAATATCTTTTACGCTAAGCTTTGCGTCCGCTTTTATATCTTTTGCATAGTGAAGCTCGGCGTTTGCACTCATCTCTCCACTTGAAAGATCTACCTCTAAAAATGGCTTTGCGTAGGCAAAATATTTTGGCAAATTTGTATCATTTAGTTTGATTTTTGCATTTACGTCAAGTGGCTCGATCTTGATCTTTGAGTCTACATTGAGGTTTAGCTTTTGTGAGCTTTTCATATCCACTTTTGTATCAAATGACCTACTAAAATCGCTACTTAAATTTGCAACTTTTATAAATAGATTATCAAATTTATGAGCGATCTTCTCACCTTCAAAAAGGTGTGTCAAAGCGATATTGGCGTTATTTACATTGATATTTTTTATATCAAATTTAAACTCATTTTCTTTGCTTTTTGAAGCTGGTGTATTCTCTTTTTTAGCTTTAGTGCGATGATTGGCCGTTTTTGCTGGCCCATGCTCACCAAGCCCAAGCTGGTTTATCGCGCTTAAGCCACTGTCATTTAACTCCGAGTTAAATTTTAGTCTATTTATATCGATATTCTCAGCGCTCAAAGCCATATTTAAAATATCAAATTTGATCGTTTTTGTAAGCACATCAGCGATATCTAAAATTTCTTTATTTTTTGCCTTTAAATTTATGCCATTTATACTAAGCTCATTAAGATTTGTAAGGCTTTTATTGGTATCTTGAGTGAAGCTAATATTTGAGATTTTAGTCCCTGCTACATTTACATTTGCATTTTTGCTAAGTGGGGCATTGATACCTTCAAACGCTATTTTTTCAAGCGTTAGAGTGGTTTTGTTATTTGCTAAATTTGCATTTAAATTTGAGGCATTTATATCTTTTAGATTTACTAAATTTTTACTGGTTTCGTCTATTCTTAGGGTATTTGCATTTATGCTATTTAGCGTAGCTGTTGCATTTAGCTCACTTTTTTCATTTAAATTTGCTAAAAGCGAAATATCGTTTAAATTTAGCGATTTTAAGCTTGCTGTTATTGCATTTTTAAATGACACATCGCTTAAATTTATGGCATTTAGCTCTAATTTAGCATCTATCTTGTCTGCTATCTTACTTGATAGATCAAATTTTGGAAGCTCTAGCTCACCAAGGCTTAGTTCGTTTTTGCCCTCATCTATGTTTAGCGATTTTACATTTAAAAGGCTATCCTTTAAATTTATGTTTGTAGCGTTTTCATCGGCAATTAAAGCGTAATTTATTCCTAAATTTATGACCGCATTTTTAAGATTTAGTGTGTCGTTATCTATAAAGCTAATCGCCACTGGATCGATAATAAAGTTCTTTATGCTGATTTTGCCCTCGATTTTTAGTGGATTTAGCTTGATATCGCCATTTAGATCGATCTTGTGAGCTAGAGTCGAGTTTGAGTCAAAAATATGGCTGCCTGCACTATTTTTCTTCGTATTTAGCGAACTTAGCTCATAGTTTATATCATCAAAATTTACGTTAAATGGCTTTGTTAAATTTTGATCGCTGTATGAAAATGATCCTTTGATGATCTTAGCGTTATTTAGGGCAAAATTTATAGAGCTAGTGCTGTTATCTTCGGTAGTTGTGTTATTATCGCTTATAAAATTGCTAAAGTTAAATTTTGAATTTTTATCTCGTAAAATTTTGACATTTGGCTCTTGAAGCCTAAAAATATCAACTTCAACTAATTTTTTAAAGATAGAAAATGGCTTTAGCTTGATGTCGATTTGCTTTGTGCTAAAAAGTGGCGAAGTAGTGTTTAGCTCAGCATTTGTCGCATTTAGCTCGAAGGTAAAAGGATTAAATTTGGCACTTTCCACAAAAAGCATTGCATTGTATTCTTTTAGATACTTTGGAGCGATATTTTTAATGCCATAAGGTACTCCAAAAAATCCAAGAATAGTATAAATAACTAAAAGTGAAACTACGCAGATGGCTGAAATAAGTGCTGTTTTTTTATTTTTATTCATTGTAAAATTTGCCTTGTTGTTATCTAAAATAGGGAGAGATTTTACTTCAAAAAAGGTTAAAAGATAGTTAGAAATTTAAAACTTCTATACTATAAATTTATATTTAGCTTAATAACACTTTTATACGATTCGTATTACTATGCAGAAATATTTTTAGACAAAGGGGATTGTGATGAATAAAATTTTGCTTGTCTTTTTTTTGTTGTTTGGTACTCTTTCTTATGCAAATGAAAATGCCGTTGTGGTCGCTATCGAGGAGCAAACACCTCGTATAAATCCACTCTATGACGAGGATCACGACCCTACGCTTTCTCTAGTTTTTTCTGGTCTTACGAGCCATGATGAAAATAGCCACGTCGTGCCAGAGCTTGCGAAGTCTTGGCAGGTGAGCGACGATGGTTTGGAGTATGTTTTTGAGCTAAGAGATGATGCTTTTTGGCATGATGGGGTGAAATTTAGCGCAAAAGACGTTAAATTTACCATTGAAGCGGCTCAAGATAAGAAGCTGAACGCACCTGCCATCTCAAACTATGAGGTGGTAAAAAGCGTTGAAATTTTAGGGAATTATAAAGTTAGGATCACGCTTAGTGAGCCATTTCCGCCATTTCTTGACGCGCTTAGTTTTGGTGTTTTGCCTGAGCACATTTTAAAGGGCAAAGATATCGCGACTGATAGATTTAATGAGGCTCCAGTAGGAACTGGCGCATACAAGCTAGTAAAATGGAAAAAAGATGAGAGTTTGGAATTTGTGGCAAATGAGAAATTCTATAAAGGCGAGCCAAAGATCAAAAAAGTATTTTTTAAAATAGTTGGCGATGAAAATTTAAGACTTGTAGGCCTAAAAAGCGGTGAGATCGACGTTGCGCTCATCTCTCCAACTGGCGTAAATTTCATAAAAGATGATAAAAAATTAAGCTTGCTTAAGTTTAAAAGTGCGGACTATAGAGCTTTGATGTTTAACCTTGAAGATCCTATCTTTCAAGATAAAAATGTAAGGATCGCCCTAAACTACGCTGTAAATAAAGATGAGATCGTTAAAAACTTATTTCACGGATATGCAAGCGTAGCGAACAACCCGATAGAAAAAAGCTTTGCAAATGACGGCGAGTTTAAATTTAGCTATGACCTTGCAAAGGCTAGGGAGTTACTTGAAAAAAGCGGCTTTAGAAAAAACAAGGCTGGCTTTTTTGAAAAGGACGGCAAGGAGCTTGGCTTTGACATCTACGCCTTTAATAACGACATTTTAAGGGTTAATCTAGCTAAAATTTTAAGCAGCGAGTTTGAGAAATTTGGCGTAAAAGCCAAAGCCTACGCAAAGCCAAAAACAGCCTTTGATCTAAGCAAAGTAGATAGCTTTGTGATCGGCTGGGGAAGCCCATTTGATCCGGACTTTCACACATATAGAATTTTTGGTGGATTTGCCGATGTGAGTGTAAATGAAAATGGCTGGAACTTTAGCCACTACAAGGACGCAAATGTCGATGAGGCCTTAAAAAACGCAAGATATACAAAAGACGCAGAGCTTAGGAAAAAGTACTATAAGGAATTTTTAAAAGCGCTTTATGAAAACCCACCTTACATTTTTATAGCCTATCTTGACTATCCGCTTGCCTTTAATAACAAAATTTCAGGCATAAAGACACAAATTTTAGGTCACCATGGGGCTGGATTTTCGTGGAATATAAGAGAATGGCAAGTAAAATAGTGGATAAAAGCTTTGTCTAGAGCTATTTTAAAAACAGCGATCTCAAGCCTTGGATTGCTGTTTTTTATCTCATTTTTTCTATTTTTACTCATATACTTTTTGCCAGGAAACGTCACTGACGCGATGTTTTCAAGGAGCGAGGCGATAAATTTAGCCATAAAAGAGCAAATTTTAGAAAATTTGGGGCTAAAAGATGGCTTTTTTGTGCAGTATTTTAGGTGGATGGCTCGCTTTGTGACAGGCGACTTTGGTACTAGTTTTGTAAGCGGAGCGAGCGTATCTCTGCTCATTAAAGAGAGGCTTTTAAACTCGCTTATTTTATTTTTTGCTTCGTTTTTTTTGATAGTTTTTTTATCATTTTTCTTGGGGCTTTTAAGCGCCATTTATAAGAATAAATTTGCCGACATCTTTATAAATTTTAGCTCGTTTTTGCTGGCTTCATTACCTCATTTTTACATCGCTCTTGTGCTAATAGCGATCTTTAGTGTCTATCTAAATTTGCTGCCAAGCTCTGGGGCAAACGAGCTAGGATCTAGCGGCGTAGGGGCTAAATTTATCATCTTACCAACTCTTGCCATCATCTTGCCACACCTTGGCGCAAACGTGAAATTTGTAAGAGACACGCTAAATCAAAGTCTAAACGCCGATTTCATCCAGACGGCTCATGCTAGAGGTTTGGGGCGCGGCAAAATCTATCTCTTTGCGATAAAGCACGCAAGCACCGATATAGTCTATTATTTCGCCACACTTGTAGCTGGCGTTTTTGCTGGCTCATACGTCATTGAGAGCATTTTTTCATTTCCTGGCATAGGCAAGCTTAGCCTTGATGCAGTCATCGCCAAAGACTATCCAGTCGCACTTGCGACCATTTTGCTAACGGCTGTTTTTGTAGTTTTTGCAAATTTACTGGCTAAAATTTTTGCCATATTAGCAGATAAGAGAAATTTATGAGAAAAGTCATATTTTTACTAGCCTGTTTTGTCTTTTTGTCGCTTGTCACATTTGCCTTTGTGACGCCATTTTTCTCTAAATTTGAGCCAAATTTCACTGACTTTATGGCGGTAAATTTAGCCCCAAGTAGCGAGTATATCTTTGGCACTGACATCCTAGGCAGGGACAATCTCATAAGAGTGGCCTACGCGCTTAAAAACTCGCTTCTTATCTTGCTGCTAGCTGGCTTTTTAACGACGCTTTTTTCGCTCATCTACGCATATTTTGGCACGAGCAAGAGCAGAGTTTGCGAGAGCCTTTTTGATAAGGGGCTTGATGCCTTTTTAAGCATACCAAACATCGTTTTTATCATGCTTTTTAGCTCATTTAGTAGTGGAGATCTGCTTATAACATCTTTTATCATTGCCATTTGCTCCTTTATGCAGGGCGCAAAAGTCTTTATGCAAAATTTAAGACTTAATAAAAAGTGCGACTACGCAGAGCAGGCCGTTATAAATGGAGCTGGTAAATTTAGCCTTATCTGCTTTGAAATTTTGCCAAATTTAAAGCATCTAATAGTTAGCATCTTTGGCATAAATGCGATAAACGCAGTCGTCATGGAGGCCACGCTTGGTTTTTTTGGCGTGGGTAGCGACGCAAATAAAATAAGCCTTGGCATCATGCTAAATGAGAGTAAAGAGGCGCTTTTCCTTGGCTCTTGGTGGATGGTGTTTTTCCCTGGCGTGACGCTCTTTTTGCTCATCCTAGCAACATCGATCATCACGTCAAATTCAAAAAATGGCAATATAAAAATATGATAGAGATTAAGAATTTAAACGTTTTTTATAAGGATAAGAAGCTTTTGCGTGAGCTTGATTTTGGCATGAGTGAGGGTAAATTTATAGGTATCACGGGTGCAAGTGGCAGTGGTAAATCGCTCTTTGCAAAAAGCCTAATAAGGCTTTTTGATGATGATTTTAGAGTGAGAGCGGAGAAATTTAATATTTATAAAAAAGATATCTTAAAACTTAGTCAAAATAAGCTAAAAGAGCACCGAAGAAAGGTCGCTGCGCTCGTTTTTCAAAACTCAGTTGCTAGCCTTCATCCGCTCTTAAACGTGGGTGATCACTTTAATGCCTATCTTGGCGGCGATAATAAATCAAATAAAGAGCTTGCATTTGCTTATTTTAGGGAGTTTGGGCTAAATAACGCAAATCTCATCTGGCACAAATACTCATACGAGCTAAGTGGTGGCGAGGCGAGCCGTGTGCAGATCGCTCTTGCGCTTTGTTTAAAGCCAAAAATTTTAATCTGCGACGAGATAACGAGCGGGCTTGATAGCATTAGCGGTAGTCACGTGGCGGGCATCTTAGAGGGCCTAAAGGGCAAGATGAGCGTCATCTTTATCTCGCATGATGAGGCGCTGACAAAATATCTTAGTGATGAAATTTGGCAGATGAGAGATGGGCGGCTAATTTTAAAGGAAAACGCGTGAAAATAAGGCTTGAAAACGTATCAAAAAGTTTAAGCTTTAAGGAGCATTTTAATGCTAGAGCTGAAGTGTTGCACCTTTTGGAGGGGATAAATTACGAGCTCGATGATGGCGAAAATTTAGCCATTTTGGGGCAAAGTGGCAGTGGCAAAAGCACGCTTGCAAAGCTCATATCGTTTAGTGAGCCAAAAAGTGGGGGCAAAATTTATATAAACGATAAGGAGATCACGGATAAAAATGAGCTCAAAAAGGACATCAGGTATATCTTGCAAAATCAAAAACAAGCCCTAAATCCAGCGCTAAAAGTAAAAACCGCGATCGCTCACGTGAGGTCATACCTTAAGCTTAGCTTTAGCGAAAATGAGCTCAAAGAATTTCTCGCAAATTTAAATTTAAAAGATGAAATTTTAGATAAATTTCCTTCTCAGCTAAGTGGCGGTGAGGCGACAAGGGTCGGGATACTACTAGCGCTTCTTTCAAAGCCAAAAATCCTAATCTGCGACGAGATAACAAGCGGACTTGACAACGAGACAAAGCAAAAGATCATAAATTTACTTTTAAGCTTAGATGAAAAGATCAGCATTATTTTTATCACGCACGATATTTTAAGTGCGATGAAGATAGCACAAAAAGTACTAATAATCGAGGCTGGCAAGCAAGTAGCGTGGGGTAAATTTGAGGATCTTGCAAGCCAAAATGTCCTTAAAAAATACATCAATGCTGCAAAAATTTATAAAAATAATCTTTGATATAATGCGAGCAAAAAAGGTTAAATTTTGCTAGTTCACATCTGCTGCTCGGTCGATAGCCACTACTTTTTACAGCGCCTACGAAAAGACTTCCCAAATGAACGAATAGTCGGCTATTTTTATGATCCAAACATACATCCGTATAGCGAATTTTTACTGCGTTTTGAGGACGTGAAGCGAAGCTGCGAGAAGCTAGGTATCAAGCTAATATGCGGCGAATACGACTACGAAGCGTGGCTTGGAGGCACAAAGGGGCTTGAAGATGAGCCAGAAAAGGGCAAAAGGTGTGAGTACTGCTTTGATTTTCGTATGAAGGACTCCGCTAAAAAAGCACTTGAGCTTGGTCTAAATAAGATTACGACGACACTCTTGATGAGCCCAAAAAAGGACTTTTCTCAGCTTAAAAAGGCGCTCGATGAGGCGGTGGCTGGCTCAAATTTAGAGGCTGTTGCGGTTGATTATAGAAAAAATGGCGGCACAAGCGAGCAGTTTATCCTCGCTAAAAAAGACAAACTCTATCACCAAAACTACTGCGGCTGCGTCTTTGCGCTAAAAAAACAGCGCGACTCGCAAAATTTGCCCCAAAGTGAGCTAATGAGCGAGCTGCACGCAAGGGCGCTTTATGGTAGTATTGAAGCTAGGCTTGAGCTTTATAAAAAGGTGCGCCTTTGCGAGGCGAGAGGTGAGAAATTTCATCTTTTTAGAAGGCGATTTTTAAACTACAGGCTTTTGCGTGCTAGTGTGAAATTTCAAAACGCTGTGATACCAAGCTACTTTGTGCTCTATTCTGGCTTTAAAAGAGAAAATTTAAAGCTAAATGTAGAAAAATTCTGCGAAATGGACGATGAGCTAAAAGAGGGCGTGGTTTTTATGAGCTTAAATCTCTTTAATAAATTTACAAATAGCAAATTTAAAAGCGTTGATGAACTTTGCAAAAGGCCGCTTGAGCTTGATGATGAGCTAAAATTTCGCCGTGATATAAGTGGGGAATTTTCGCAAAATCCTATCATCATCTTAGACGAGGTCAAAAAAGGTAGCTACGAAATTTACTCAAAGGCTGTTTTTTATAACGATAGCGAAGAAATTTTGGTTTTAGACTAAAAGGTGAGTTTATAAGATTTGTCTTAAAGTAGTGAATTAAATTTTTGCCACATAAGGCTAAATTTAGAGATTTTTAAAAGAGGCTAATAATTTTTTTCTTAGTATAAATTTGTTACAATCGCCAGAAATTTACATTACTAAGGCTAAAACGTGATAGATGTCGTAGAAATTCAAAAAATTCTCCCACATAGATTTCCATTTTTACTTATAGATAGAGTTGTCGAGCTAGAGCCAGCTAAGAATATCGTAGCTTACAAAAATGTAACCATTGGCGAGCCGATATTTCAGGGGCATTTCCCAGGTCACCCAATATATCCTGGTGTCATGATAATCGAAGGCATGGCGCAAGCTGGTGGCGTGCTAGCTTTTAAGAGCATGAGCGACGAGCACCAAGCTGGTATCGAGAATAAAGTGGTCTATTTTATGAGTATAGACGGAGCAAAATTTCGCCATCCTGTCCGCCCTGGAGATAGACTAGAGTATAGACTAAACGTGCTAAAGCACAAAGGAAATATCTGGGTGCTTGAAGGCAAGGCATACGTAGATGACGCACTTTGCGCTGAGGCTGAACTAAAAGCGATGATAGTAGATAAATAGGCTTTAAGAAAAAGAGAGACAATGAAAAATATCCACCAAACAGCCGTTATAGAAGATGGAGCGATAATCGGAGATGGCGCAAACATCGAGGCCTATGCATTTGTTAGCAAAGATGCAGTCCTTGGCAACAACGTCACGATAAAGCAGGGTGCAAGGGTGCTTGGTAAGACCAAGATCGGCGATAACTCTCGTGTATTTAGCTATGCGATCGTAGGCGACATCCCGCAAGATATCAGCTATAAAGATGAGACTGATACTGGCGTCATTATAGGAGAGCACGCAACTATACGTGAGTTTTGCACAATAAACTCAGGCACGCACAAAGGCGATGGTATAACAAGGATCGGTGATAATGCCTTTATCATGGCCTACTCTCACATCGCACACGACTGCATAATAGGCAACAACGTCATTTTGGCAAATAACGCAACTCTAGCAGGCCACGTCGAGCTTGGTGATTATGCTGTTGTGGGCGGTCTTACGCCTATTCATCAGTTTGTTAGAGTAGGGGAAAGCTGCATGATCGCAGGTGCAAGCGCGCTTAGCCAAGATGTAGTGCCATTTTGCCTAGCTGAGGGCAACAGGGCTTATATAAGAAGCTTAAATTTGGTTGGCATTAGACGCAGATTTGATAAAGAGCAAGTTGAGGAGCTAGTTCGCGCTTATAAATTTTTGTTTAATCAAGGCATTAGCCTAAAAGATCAAGCAAACGAGCTAATAGCAAAAACCAGCGATGAAAACGTAAAAAAAATGTGTAAATTTATATTAGAAACGACAAGAGGAATTCCGCTTGCAAAAGGAAGAGATTAATGGCTAGAAAGTGTAATTTTTGTGGAGAGGCAGAGTCTGCCGAGAGAAGATTACTCGCTGATATCGAAGGAAATGCCTATATATGCGAGTATTGTATCGCTGCTGCATACGATATGATACATGGAGATACTAGCGTAGAAGAGAGTAAAAACGGCGAAACGATAGAGTATCAAAAGCTCACACCAAAGGAGTTAAAAGCGGTACTTGATAACTACGTGATCGGTCAAGACAGGGCTAAAAAGGTCTTTAGTGTCGGCGTATATAACCACTATAAGAGAATTTTTAAACAAAGTGACATCAAAGACGATACTGAAATTTCAAAATCAAACATCTTGCTTGTTGGCCCAACTGGAAGCGGCAAGACGTTGATGGCTCAAACTTTAGCGAGATTTTTAGATGTGCCTATCGCAATTTGTGATGCCACAAGCCTAACTGAGGCTGGATATGTCGGTGAGGACGTTGAAAATATCCTTACTAGGCTTTTACAAGCTGCAAATGGTGATGTTAAAAAGGCGGAGCAGGGCATTGTCTTTGTAGATGAGATCGATAAGATCGCTAGAATGAGTGAAAATAGAAGCATTACAAGAGACGTTTCAGGCGAAGGCGTACAGCAAGCATTACTAAAGATCATCGAAGGAAGTGTCGTGAACATTCCACCAAAAGGTGGCAGAAAACATCCAAACCAAGACTTCATCCAGATAGATACGACAAATATCTTATTTGTTTGTGGCGGTGCATTTGACGGACTTCTTGATATCATCGAGAGAAGAGTTGGTAAAAACGTACTTGGATTTAACCAAGAAAAACGTGGCAAAAATGAAAAAGAAAATTTACTAAGCCTACTTGAGCCAGACGATCTTGTAAGATATGGCCTCATTCCAGAGCTTATTGGCAGACTTCACGTAGTAGCTACTTTGAACGAGATAACAAAAGAAGATATGGTAAAAATTTTAACCGAGCCAAAAAATGCGATATTAAAACAATACCAAAAGCTTTGTGCGATTGACGGTGCTACGCTTAAATTTGATGATGAGGCACTTGAAGAGATAGCAAGTCTAGCTATCGAGCGAAAGACTGGAGCCAGAGGGCTTAGAAGTATAATGGAAGAGCTTATGACGGACATAATGTATGAGCTACCAGAGTTAAAAGAATATGATATTGTTATCTCAAAAGAGACTGTAAAAGATAAGGCAAAGCCAATTTTAATAAAGCACGATAAGAAAATAGCGTAAAGGAAATAGATGTTTTTAGATCAGGTTATAGGTTTTTTCTCAAGTGATATGGGTATAGATCTAGGTACTGCAAATACACTTGTTTTGGTAAAAGATAAAGGCATAATAATAAATGAGCCTTCTGTTGTTGCAGTAAGGCGTGAGAAATATGGCAAACAAAAAATTTTAGCGGTCGGACATGCTGCAAAAGAGATGGTAGGAAAAACTCCAGGCGATATCGAGGCGATAAGGCCGATGAGAGATGGTGTAATTGCGGATTTTGATATGACTGAGCGCATGATACGCTATTTTATAGAAAAGACTCATAAAAGAAAAAGCTTTTTACGCCCAAGGATCATAATCTCAGTTCCTTATGGACTTACTCAGGTCGAAAGAAAGGCCGTTAGAGAGAGTGCCTTAAGTGCTGGAGCAAGAGAGGTATTTTTGATCGAAGAGCCTATGGCAGCAGCGATTGGCGCAAATTTACCAGTTCGTGAGCCACAAGGTAACCTAGTAGTCGATATCGGTGGTGGTACGACTGAGATTGGTGTTGTCTCGCTTGGTGGTCTAGTCATCTCAAAATCAATCCGCACAGCTGGCGATAAGATTGATATTAGCATTGTTAATTACATAAAAGAGAAATATAACCTACTAATAGGTGAGCGAACTGGCGAGGAGATAAAGATCGCCGTAGGTTCTGCTGTGCAGCTTGAAAAAGAGCTAAGCGTAGTGGTAAAAGGTCGCGACCAAGTAAGTGGTCTTTTAAGTAGAGTCGAGCTAACAAGCGAAGATGTAAGAGAGGCGATGAGAGAACCACTAAAAGAGATCGCAGATGCGCTTAAAACCGTGCTTGAGATGATGCCACCTGATCTTGCGGGCGATATTGTGGAGACTGGTATCGTATTAACTGGCGGTGGAGCTCTCATTAGAGGACTTGATAAATTTTTATCTGATATCGTTAAACTTCCAGTTTTTGTAGCAGATGAGCCACTTCTCGCGGTTGCTAGAGGAACGGGCAAGGCACTTGAAGAGATCGGGCTTTTACAACAGCTGACAAATGAAGAGTAAGATTGTTCTTTTTGTTTTTATAGCATTGCTTGCTACGGCCTCAGTTTTCAAGGGAGAAATTTTAAGTAATCTTTCTATTGGGTTTAGTAACTATGCTACAAATTCATACGACAATTTTGCTAAAAGCGTGAAAGACTATATAAACGAATATTTTAGGCAGGCTAGCGAGATAGAAAAGCTAAGAGCGCAAAATGAAGAGCTAGAGCGCTCAGCCACGCTTCTTTCTACTTTTGCGAACGAGCTAAATCAAATTTTAAAAGATAAAAACTCGACTGCCTACGCCCCAGCTGTAAAGCTAGTAAAAGGGCTTAGCTACGTGCATATTGGGGATTATAATAAAATTTGGATAAGTGAGTTTGAAGGATACGATCCAAATAAAATTTACGGGCTCATCTATCAAGGAAATAGCGCTGGCATCGTCATCGCAAAAGACGGCAAGCCACTAGCTTACTTGCAAAATGACCCAAAAAGTATATTTGCAGTTTACATAGGAAATGACAAAATTCCAGGCGTCGCACATGGAAATCAAGGTCAAATAATGGTGAAATTTATCCCACAATGGCTCAGCCCAAAAGAGGGTGACGAGGTCTTTACGAGCGGGCTTGATGGGATATTTTTTAGTGGGGTGCCAGTAGGGCGCGTGAGTAAAATTTTAAAAGAGAGCTCCTATCAAAGCGTGATAGTTGAGCCCTATGCAAAGCTAAACATACCAAACTATCTATACGTTGTAACAAAGGAAAAATGATGCCAAAAAGAACAGATATAAATACTATTTTGCTAATCGGCTCAGGCCCTATCGTCATCGGTCAAGCCTGCGAATTTGACTACTCAGGCACGCAAGCGGCCAAGACACTAAAAGAACTTGGATACCGCGTAGTGCTTATAAACTCAAACCCAGCCACTATCATGACTGACCCAAATTTTGCCGATGCAACGTATATTGAGCCGATCACAAAAGATAGCATTTTAAAGATCATCGAAAAAGAAAATATTGATGCCATCTTGCCAACGATGGGCGGTCAAGTCGCACTAAATGCCGCTATGGAGGTATTTGAGAGTGGTCTTTTAAAGGATGTGAAATTTCTTGGTGCAAACCCAGAAGCGATAAAAAAGGGCGAAGATAGACAAATTTTTAAAGCAACCATGCAAAAGATCGGCATGGACCTGCCTGAGAGTAGATATGCTTATAACATGGACGATGCACTAAATGCAGCAAATGAGATAGGCTTCCCGCTAATAATAAGAGCTAGCTATACACTTGGTGGCGCAGGAAGCGGCGTGGCTTACAATATGGATGAGTTTAAAGAGCTAGCCAACACCGGCCTTGACGCAAGCCCGATACATGAAATTTTGATAGAAGAGAGCTTGCTTGGCTGGAAAGAGTACGAGATGGAGGTCATTAGAGATAGAAATGACAACTGCATCATCGTCTGCTCGATCGAAAATTTTGACCCAATGGGCGTGCATACAGGCGATAGCATTACAGTCGCTCCAGCACTAACACTCACAGATAAAGAGTATCAGGCTATGCGTGACGCTAGCTTTGCCATACTTCGCGAGATCGGCGTTGATACTGGCGGCAGCAACGTGCAGTTTGCCATAGACCCAAAAAGTGGCCGCATGATCGTTATCGAGATGAATCCACGTGTGAGCCGAAGCTCTGCACTTGCCAGTAAAGCCACTGGATATCCGATCGCCAAGGTAGCGACACTGCTAGCAGTTGGTTTTAGCTTAGATGAGATCAAAAACGACATCACAGGCACACCTGCTAGCTTTGAGCCGGTTATTGACTACATAGTGACAAAAATTCCACGTTTTACATTTGAGAAATTTCCAGGATCAAACCCATATCTAGGCACTGCGATGAAGTCAGTTGGCGAGGTTATGGCCATTGGCAGGACATTTAAAGAGAGTATCCAAAAGGCGCTTTGTAGCCTAGAGCGTGATCTTTGCGGATTTAACAGCCTTAGTTTAGAGAAAAACGCTTTGATTTATGGCATCAGAAATGCAAATGAGCAGAGAATTTTATACCTAGCACAAGCCTTTAGAGATGGTTTTAGCGTGGCTGAGGTGCATGAGTTTAGCAAGATTGATCCATGGTTTTTAGAGCAAATTTATGAGATAGTTAAATTTGAAGATAAGATCGACATGGATATCTTAAACAACGAAGAGCTACTGCGAGAGGCCAAAAGCATGGGCTTTTCAGACAAAATGATAGCTGTGCTTATAAATGAAAAAGACGATCTTGAGCTTAGTCAAAATGATATCTATTTTGCTAGGCAGAAGCTTGGCATCGAGCTTGAATACAACGAGGTAGATACTTGCGCAGGCGAATTTAAAGCGCTAACGCCGTATCTCTACTCATCTACAAATATCACCAAATTTCCTAAAAAAGAGCTTGCAAAAGATGCTAAAAAGGTGATGATAATAGGCGGCGGTCCAAACAGGATCGGCCAGGGTATAGAGTTTGACTACTGCTGCGTGCATGCAAGCTACGCGCTAAGAGACCTTGGCGTAAAAACGATAATGTACAACTGCAACCCAGAAACCGTCTCAACCGACTATGATACGAGCGATATTTTGTACTTTGAGCCGATAGATTTTGAGCATGTTAGATCAGTCATCGAGCGTGAAAAGCCAGACGGCGTGATCGTGCATTTTGGTGGCCAAACACCGCTTAAATTTGCAAAGCGCCTAAGCGTGATCGGCGCTAAGATCATCGGAACAACTGCAAGAGTGATCGACGTGGCCGAAGATAGAAAGAAATTTAGCGAATTTATAAATAAAATTGGCGTTCTTCAACCTAAAAATGATACCGCCACTAGCTTAGAAGAAGCCTTGCAAAAGGCCGCCACTATCGGCTATCCAGTGCTTGTTCGCCCAAGCTACGTTTTAGGCGGCAGGGCGATGAGAAGGGTGCATAACGAGAGCGAGCTAAAAGAGTATATGAGCGAGGCGGTAAAGG